>CAZRGY010000230.1:0-6925 GCA_964599715.1 uncultured Verrucomicrobiota bacterium
TCAAGGTCAATGGCAATAGCATTGAAAGGGATGCGATAGTGGAACGTTTGTGAACCGGTGCTTTTAGGCGGTTTCGTCCAGCTTGTGGGCGGCATTGATGATGAGGTCCGTCCAGTTGCTGTGGATGGAGCGGGGTAGGGCTGTGGGCAAAGGTAATTCACTGATCTTGCCGCTCTTCCAGCTCATGATTTTGCAGAAAGCATCCTCGCCAGTCTCAAGCCCGGTGACGGCATGGACGACTTGGCCATCGCGGAAATAGACCGAACCACGGGCGCCTTGTTTGGTGAAAAATTCCAAGCCCATCCGGGCTTGGGAGAGGCACTTCAACTGCACCAAATCAATCGGGGTGAGGCAGCTGAGGAGACCTTCAAAAGCGTTATCTTGTTTTTCCGGGGCAGGCTGCTGGGAGAGGATATCGCTGATGACGATGGCGAATTCCTTCGATTTCACCGGCTTCTCAAAAAAACGGACAGCCCCGGCAGTCTGGGCGCGCTGGCGGAACTCAGGCACCTTGCTGGCGGTCATGAAGATGGCGCGGGGAATGGCTACGTGTTCTTTTTGCAGGGCATCCAAGAAATCGATGCTATTACCATCAGGAAGCTGGATATCGAGGATGAAGAGGTCGAACGCTTGGGCAGAAACTTTTTCGTTCGCTTCCTTGATGGAAATGGCCGGGACAAACTTCACCTCGGGCAATTCACGGGACAAAGTCGTGATAAGAAAATTGGAAGCAACCAGATTGTCTTCCAGCAGCAGGATGTTGAATTTAGACCCCGTCATGTCGTGTTCTTGGCTAAGAGCTTGCGGGATACTGACGTTTTGGAGGTCTGGTGTCGAGTCTGGTAAGTTGGAAAATATTGCAGGACTGGAGGATAGGTTTTGGCTCAACGGCAGGCTATTAGATACGACGGGACGTATAGTGCCAAGCGGCCTTGAGGCATGGATGCGATATTGAGTGCTTGTGGGGCTGCCTGCTTCTGGGTTTAGTTATGTAACACTTTTGCTATGAATTATTTCAATCGGAGAACCTATTCCCGGCGGTTTCTGCTCAAGGCGGGGGCCGGAATGATATTGTCAGCTCCATTCATTTTACGGGCGGAATCAGCAAAAGTGGAATCAGCGATTCATTCGGCTCATGAGGAGATGTGGCGGCGGCTAATCGACAAGCACGAGGTGATGCTGGATTTCACCGATGAGGAAGGCAAGGTGATCATCCCTACGCCTGAGGAATGCCGATTGGGCAAACCCAACGCACTCGGCTGGTGGAGCCCGATTGAGAACGGCGGTTTTTTCAATGGCCTGTACATCGATGCGATGATTAACCGGTGGCGTATCACCAAAGACAAGGCTGACGCTAAGAAAGTGAAGCGGCTGGTGCAGGGGCTGATGAAACTAGCCTCGGTGAGCGAGGTGAAAGGATTCGTGGTGCGGGGCATGGCTACTGACGGCAAGGGACATTATCCGATGGGTTCCAATGATCAGACCGGACCTTGGCTCTATGGTTTATGGCGTTATCTGCAAACGGATTTACCCGACAAGGCAGAGCGGGCAAAGGTCGTGGCCAAAGTGACAGAAATGATGGAGATTATCGTGGCCGCCGACTGGCGTATGCCGGCTGAGGAGCCGTTCAAATATCGCGGCAGCTTTGGCAATATCACTTGGGAAAGTTCAGCCCGCCAGCTTTTCGTCCTAAAGTGGATGCATCAGTTGACGGGCGATGAAAAGTGGGACCGGATGTACCGACAGTCTTTGGATGAGCGTAACCAGAAAGACGGACTCTCGCGGCTGGCGGTATGTAAGCGGGGGATGATCTTCGAGCATGGCGGCAGACATTCCTGGACCTCCTCCGTGCCCGGAGCCTGTTTGCGGGCATTGTGGGAGATGGAAACGGACAACGCACTCAAAGCCGCTTTCGCTAAGGGTTTGCAAGCCGGTGCAGTGCTGGCAATGGAGAGTCTTCCGTTGGGGATGACGTTTGATAATGATGATGTCAGGAAATTCGAACCGAATTGGCGGGTGATGAACCAGTGGTGGAAGCCACAACAGACCGAGCATGAGGCGGTGGCTTTGGCCCAGCAACAGTTGCGGGAATTCAGCAAACTTTCGCCCCGGCGTAGCCAGGAAACGAAAGTAGTACGGGAGGCGGCATTCGCTGCCTGGGTGGTGACGCTTGCCCCAGATAAGACTATCTTGCGAGAAAGAAGGGCAGAGCTGGAAAAGTTGCTGGCGCATTATCGTTACGATCGTTTGTTGTATTCACAATTTTTCCCCGTGGAGAATGCTTGGTGGCAGATGAGGGTGGAGGCAGTTTGAATGCGATAATGTTGCCTTTTTGCGCTGAGCCATTTTGTAATTGTGTTGATGTCACTTGGCTGTTGCCTTGCCCGAACTGAATGAAGATACTTTTGCAAACCATGAATCACTGGAAGCAAATCGGGCTGGTCGCGTTGTGTCTGCTATTCGCCTTCGCCGCACCGGCAGCGGACAAGAAGCTGACACCTTACCACGAGGTGCAGCCGGGCGTGCCGCAAGGGACGCTCACGAAGTACACGAATTTCTCTTCGCAAATATTCACAAACACCACGCGCGACTGGTGGGTGTATGTGCCCGCGCAATACAAGAAAGAGAAACCGGCGTGCGTGATGGTGTTCCAAGACGGCCATGATTACGTGAATCTGAAGGGCAATTGGCGCGTGCCGACCGTGTTCGACAATCTGATCGCCAAGGGCGAGATGCCGGTGACCATCGCCATCTTGATCAATCCCGGCCATAACGGCAGTTACAAACCGCAGAATGCCTGGCGGGTGAGTAATCGCAGTTTCGAGTATGACTCTTTGGGAGACCGGTATGCGCGCTTCTTGGTGGAGGAGATTCTGCCGGAGGTGAGAAAGAGCTATAACATCACGGATAATCCTGAGGGGCGGGCGATTTGCGGAGCGAGCTCTGGAGGTATCTGCTCGTTCACCGTGGCTTGGGAGCGGCCCGATCAGTTCCGTAAAGTGTTGAGCACTATCGGGAGCTTTGTGGATCTGCGCGGCGGGCATGTGTATCCTTATCTCATCCGCAAAACGGAGAAGAAGCCCATTCGTGTTTATCTGCAGGACGGGAAAAATGACTTGGACAATCCGTTCGGCAACTGGCCGCTGGCTAATCAGATGATGGCGTCTTCCTTGAAATACATGAAGTATGACTATCGCTTCGACTTTACGGAAGGAGAGCACAATAGCAATGAGGCAGGGCCGTTGTTGCCGGAAGCTCTCAAATGGCTCTGGGATGGATACGGGAAGTAGAGTTGAAATTGAACGAGTTTTTGCAGGTTATCAGATCATGAAATTCAAAACAGCAATCATGGCCGCTGTCATCGGGATGACCGCGATGTTTTCCTCAAAAGCCCAAGATCTTGGTGGTGATATGACCTTGCACCGGCTCATTTTGCCGGATGCGAAATGGGAAGTGGTGGCGGAGGGGTTGGGCTTTGCTGATGCGCCGACTTCGGACGAGAAAGGGAATTTCTATTTCTGCGATATGCGGAGCACCCCGCCAGTGGTCTGGAAGGTGGCACCAGATGGCAAGAAATCGAAGCTCATCGAGGGTATTGCCGTGAGCGGCATGAAGTTTGGTCCCGATGGGCGTTTGTATGCCTGTGCAGGTGCGGGTAAGGAGAAGCACATCGCGGCTTTTGAATTGCCCAGTGGCAAGAAGACGGTAATGGCGGAGAATGTGGCACCTAATGACCTGGTAGTGACGCACAAGGGCTTCATCTATTTCACTGAGACGGGGAAGAAGCAGGTGACGTTTCTGAATATCAGCACCAAGGAGTTGAAACCGGCAGACGTAGGCAACGTCACGGCGCCGAATGGCATCGCGCTTTCTCCAGATCAGCGGACGCTCGCCGTATCTGATTCACGTGGCAAGTTCGTGTGGACTTATTGCATTCAACCGGATGGTTCGCTCACGCCAGCGGTGCCATATATGACGATGCGCACGGAGGTGGATCAGAGCGCGAAGAGCCTGGATGGTCGCACGCCGGTTTACCAAGTAGTGAGCCGGGGCGATGGTATGAGCACGGACCTTTACGGACGTTATTACGTGTCCTCGGCGATGGGAGTACAGGTGTTTGATCCGACCGGGCGCGAGTGCGGTCTGTTACCGAAACCTTATGACAAGAGCATGACCAGCGTGCATATCGGCGGCCCGAACGGTGAATACATGTATGTCACCCAGCAGGACAAAGTGCTGCGGCGTAAGTCGAATGTGAAATCGTTTTATCCCTGGCTGGGGCCAGTGGAGGCGATTCCGTTGCCGGTGAAGTAATAATTTTTTGCCCGAGGGAAACAATGAGCAGTAAGCGTATTCCCACAGATGGCGGATCAGCGTTGGGTCAAAATCCGTTTGCCGCGCTTTCCAGTGCCGGATTGCCGGATGGGCCGGAGAGCCAGCCGGTTATCGAGACCCCAGCGGAACAGTCGAAGCCAAAGAAGAGCCGGGGACGTGTTGATATCATCCGTCAAAAGGCAGGGCGCGGAGGCAAGACGGTGACCGTGGTAAAAGGGTTTGTCGGCATCGGTCTGCCGGAGAAAGAGCTGCTCGCGAAGAAGATGCAAAAGGTCTGCGGTGTCGGAGGCACGGTGAAAGATGGCCAGATCGAGATCCAAGGCGACAAGCGCGAAGACGTGGCGCGGATCTTGGAAGAGGCGGGTTTCAGACCGGTTTTTGCAGGTGGGTGAGGAGCGCGGGTTAAGATTTTTCTCTGATTCGACCCTATGCCCTATGAGGACGCATAGCCTTTTGCTGCCTGATCTGCTCATGGGAGTTGCTGCGGGTTGAGACAACCCGCGCTCCGTCAGCTTAAGCGATCAACTCGCCTTCAAGGACCGGACGAGGATCTTTCGCATTCCGAATCTTGCTGATGCTGCCAAGGAAACTGATGGAAATCTTCTTTCCATCGAACTTGCAGGTGATGGTTTCGTGGTGCGGGGTTTCGTAGTAGCGCTGAGTCAATTCCAAGGTTTTGCCATCCTTCCATTCGGCATGTCCCGCAACCTTTTGCAGTGTTCCTGGCTTGGGGGCACCACCGCCGATGATACGCGGCGAGGGCAAGGCGGATTGATGGCGCAGCCATCCACTATGACTGCCGCGTGCGAACTGATTCGCCACCGGCCCGAACAGTTCCAGAGTATAGACGTTGTTGGCGAATGTGAGCGAGCCGCCCTTGAAGCCCAAACTGTTCGCTTTGAGATCGAAATATCCTTTGCCCGTCAGTTGAGCCAAATCGACGGGCGTTGTCCCTGCTGGCAGGGGGAGACGTAAGCCGGTGAGAGTCTGTTGCAGTTTACCATGAGCGGCAGGATTGGCGGGGAGCGAGGACTGTTTTATGGCCGGGTATAAGTGTTCCCAAACCAAGTCCAGTTCGCCTTGCATGTTGGAGCTCTCGCCGGTCATCACAATCACCGCGTCCTGTTCTGGCATCACAAGGGTGTATTGTCCAAAGGCACCATCACCGCGGTAAACGCCGGGTTTCTGGCAACGCCAGAACTGGTAGCCGTAGCCTTGCAGCCAGTCGTTTTTGTCGTTCGGGCGCGAAGGCTTGGCGGGGATGGGTTGCTGGATGTGGAAGCTGGTGGCTTCATCAACCCAAGATGACGGAAGAATCTGTTTTCCATTCCATTTACCCTTTTGCAGATAGAGTTGGCCGAAACGCGCGAGTGTTTCCGTCTGCACGCTGAGGCCCCAGCCGCCGGTATTGATACCTCGAGGACATTCCTCCCAAGTCGCCTTGGTCACGCCCAAGGGATCGAACAGCCGAGGTCGCAAATAATCCACAATCTTCTGCCCGGTCAGTTTTTGCACGATGGCCGAGCACATGTAGGTGGCTACGCTGTTGTAGAGGAAGACGGTGCCGGGCTCGTGGGCGAGGTTCTGGCTGAGAAACGTTTTGACCCAATTCTCGCTCGATACCGTGACCCCAGTGGGCTCCTTCAGATTGCCGACGGACATGGTGAGCAGGTGCTTCACTTTGAGCTTCGCGAGGTTATCGCTGATCTTCGCCGGGAGTTGATCCGGGAAGAAGGAGATGACCTTGTCCTCCACCGTAAGCCGGCCTTCTGCGACAGCGAAACCGACCGCCGAGGAGGTAAAGCTTTTGCTCATGGAATACATCGTGTGCACGTATTCCGGTCCGTAGGGTGCCCACCAACCTTCCGCGATGACATGGCCATGACGCAGCATCATGAAGCTGTGCAGTTCGTGAGTGCTTTTGCCGATGGCGTCGATAAACGCTTGTATACTTTCAGAGGAAATACCTTGGGCTTCGGGCGTGCTACGAGGCAGGTTACTGCTGACGGAGTGAGAGTTCGTCTGGCAGCCGGGAGTTAAGGAAACGAGGCCAAGACCCAATCCGGCCATGCCGGTTTGCTTGATGAACGCGCGACGATTCAGGGACATGGGTAAAGATTTCGCGAGTGCATCGCGAAAGCAAGGCTCGAGAAATGACCAATGACGAAATCCGAATGACCAAGGAATGACTAATGTCGAATGCTCAACTTGGAATTACTCATTCCTTTGTCATTCCTGCTTGGTCATTCGATATTTAGCCAAAGGCTACGCAAATTCCGGTTCGATGATCTCTTTCGGCGCTTCGTGCAGCGGGGTGCCATCGGCGGCCTCGGGATACTCGAAGACTTTGCCTTCGAAATTGCGGATGACGACGCGATCTGCGTTGTGGCTCAGCACGTAGCCGGGATTGATGGGCACTTTGCCACCGCCACCGGGGGCGTCGATGACGTATTGTGGCACGGCATAGCCGGTGGTGTGGCCGCGCAGTTGCTCCATGATCTCCAGTCCACGGCGAACACTGGTGCGCAGATGTGCGGACCCGGCGATAAGATCGCACTGGTAAATGTAGTAGGGGCGCACGCGGCACATG
>CAZRGY010000231.1:0-6922 GCA_964599715.1 uncultured Verrucomicrobiota bacterium
GCGCCAGATAGGTCTCAAACCACAGCTCCCGGTTGTATTTGAAGCGGTGGATGACCTCCAGAACCGTTCCTTTGGCCGCCACGGATGACCGCGACCACTTGAAGGCCAGGTCCAGTTCTTTGCAGTTGGTGCACTCGAAGTGTTGGGTGATGGCTCCAGAGAAGGGCAAACCGCACCGGTCACAGATCGGCTCACAGATGAATTTAGCCTCCTGCCGACAGGATTCGCCTACATACCCATCTGCCTTGGTGGCCGGTTCCCGTTCACAAAGCTGGCAGACATTGGGGAAAACTAGTCCCCACAGTGGTTCACACCACTGGGTTGCCCGGCTGGCCAGTTGCAGGGGAAACTTCCTCATTCCGCGGCGGAGAGGCTGGCAGAATCTTCCACAGCAAGGCGAGCAATAAAGCGAGCACCACGCCCGCCACCCAGCCATCGATCAACTTGGCGCTGCCCCAGATCCAGATCTGCGTATCGGGCAGGTTATCCGTGGTGAAACCATAAGTTTTCAGCCAAAAAATCCAGCCCGCATGCAGCCCGAAGGAAAACCACAGACTCCCGGTCCGTTGATAGGCCAGCCCAAGCATGATACCCGCGAGCAGGAGATTGAAAAAAGCGGGCACCAGTTGCTGCACGTCACCAAATCCACGCAACTTGAGTGGTAGTAACGCAAGCCCGCTCCACCATGTCACTTCCGGCGGTGCCTGCACCCGGGCGAGGAAGTGGAGAATAGCATAAATTCCGCTACTGACCACCAAGGCGCTCTTCCAGGAAAACTGTTTACGCAAAGCCCCAAAAACCGCCCCCCGAAAGAACAGTTCCTCGATCGCCGACACCAGTAATGCCGCCAAGGTGGCGTTCAGCAGATGCCCCATGATCGAGGCCGCTGTCTGCCCGGTCCGGAAGCCGCGCCCGCCCGCACCAATCACCACCACGATGGCCAGGGCCAGTGAGAGAAACCCGAACAGGAAACCGCGCCAGGCATCACTTTTACCCTTGGAAAACGGGGTCAATCCCGCTTCCGCCCAACTCTTAAAACCCAAGCGTCGCAACACCGGCACCAGCCCCAAAATACCGATGACCATGAAGCTGCGGTCCACGTAACGATGAAAAGGCTGGTTGGCCAGTTTTTCAAAAACCGACACGGAACCGGCCAACGCCTGGACGGCATGATAGATCGCCGGCGCTATCAAAGCACCGCCGATGAAGATGGCGGCAAAGTAACTGAATAAGAGTGTGGCCGGTCGCATCAATGCCCCTATTACACGGGCTTGCTTCTTTCCCGCCAAGCAGATATTCGTACCGGCGGCTGAGGTGGCACGGGATTAGCTAACTATAAATGGCCAATTGCGGATTGGTGACTTTGTTTTGTGACTCAGGCTGCATCCAACTCGACATTCGGGCCCTATCGCCTGCATGAGCGTATCAATGGCGGCGGCATGGCTGACATCTGGCATGTCAGCGATGCCCAAGGCCGCTCCTACGCCCTCCGCCTGATGCACAAGAACCTCCGGTTCAATTTCTTCGCCAAGAAAAGCTTCTTCCGCGGTTGCGAAATCCTCAGCCAGATTCACCAGCACGACTACGTCATCGAATACGTCGATCACGGCAAGATCGGGGGCCAGCCCTATTGCGTGATGGAGTATATCGAGGGCGATAATCTCAAGATCCTCTTTGCGCGCGGGGATGATGTAGTGACTGAATTTGTCGGCAATATCCTCATCGACATGGCCATCGCCCTCCAGCACGTCCATGACAGCGGCTTCATGCATCTGGATTTCAAACCGGAGAATGTGGTCGTCACCCGGAATGGCAATGTCCGCCTCGTGGATTTCGATCTGGCCATGCCGCGCCCGCAGAAGCCCACCAAGCTGGGCCGCACTCCCGGCACGCCGGCCTACATGTCTCCCGAGCAGCTGCAACGCAAACCGGTGGATCACCGCGCCGATATCTGGGCCTACGGGGTGACCGCCTATGAATTGCTGACCGACCGCAAACCCTTCACCGGCGAAAGCGGCAAAGAGATCCTGCAAGCCCAGCTCAATCGCGATGCCTTGCTCCTCCTGCCCCGCTCCATCAACTCCGAGTTGCCTGCGAATTTGGAGCGCATCGTGATGAAGTGCCTCGAGCAGGATCCGGACAAACGCTATCAGGACATCACCTACCTGGTGCGCGATCTGGAAAGCGCCTTGTACGTGGCGAAATAAGACGGATCACTTCACCCGCTTCGCCTCCTGATTCAATCCATTCTGATGCAGGATCAACGCCTTCACCCCACCCTTGTCATCCTTCAAAAACGTAATCTGCGCATCCACCACTTTGTAGAAAAACTTGGTCTCCGATTCCGGGAACACTTCCAGGAACGATTGCCCCGTCAATTGCACTAGCAGGCGATCATCCTTGCGTTGCACGGTGAAGACCGCGCCCCCGGCGAGTTTATACTGGCCCACATACGTATCATAGATCTTCACATCCACCTTGGCGGCGGCCTTTTCCTTGGGCTCCTCATCCGAGATTTTCTTCGCCACCTGGTTCGCACCGTTCTGATGCAAGGTCAGGCTTTTGGTTTTGCCCGCCGCATCCGCTTGAAACGAGATCTGCGCATCCACCACATCGCAGAAGAACTTGGTTTCGCTCTCCGGGAAAAGGTTCAGATACGACTGCCCGGTAAGCTGCACCTGCAGGTGATCCTTTTCCCGTCGCACATTGAAGAAGAATTTGTCGTTCAACTGATACCGGCCCACATACTTCGCCAGCAATTCCGCTTTCACCGGCACCGGCTGGCGCACTTTGATGGCGGACACCTTGGCCAAGGCATACTTCGGCTCCAGCAAATGCAGCCCGATATCATCGCAGTCATTCTCTGAATTCGTCAGCACCACCACGCCGCGCTGGCTTTTCTTGTCGAACCCGATGAAGGAGCGATAGCCACCCGTGCCGCCATTGTGCCAGATGATCTCGGAGCCGTAACGCGTGGTGATATGCCAGCCGAGACCGATCTTGGTGCCAGATCCCGCATCACGCCGGGCAGATTGCGTCGTCTCAAAGGCCGTTTTGAGACTGGCGTTATCCAGTTTCAGATTGGCGGAGACGAACTTCAGCATGTCATTCACGGAAGACCGCAACGCTCCCGCTCCCGCAAGTGTGGGCAAATCCCAGTTCGATGCGGGCTGCCCCATCTTGCTGTGACCGGTGGCCAGCTTCTTTTTTGCCTCAGTCGAGAGCACGATGCTCGTATCCTTCATGCCGAGTGGCGTGCATATCCGCTCGATCACCAATGCCTCATAGCTCTTCCCTGCCTTTAATGCCAGGACATGCCCCAGCAAGCCCATGCCGAGATTGGAGTATTCATACTTGGCCCCGATATCCCGCGTGAGCGTGTGGCCGGAGAGGAATTCATACATCTGCTCCACGGTGTAATCGGCATAGGGATTGGTCCCATCTGCCGGAGCCATATTGTCCGGCAGACGCGGCAGACCGGATTGCTGGGTCGCGAGATCCAGAAGGGTGATCTGGCGGCCATTGCGCTCCGGCATCTTCACACTCGCGGGCAAGTACTTGCTCACCGGATCATCCAGCTTCACTTCGCCTTTGCCGACCATGTCCGCGAGCAGTTCCGTGGTGAACACTTTCGTTACCGAACCGATCTCGAAAAGCGTATCCCCATCCACTTGCGTGCTGTCCGTGCGGGAAAGTGTGCCGTGGCTGATGATGCGTGTGCCGTTCTCATCAATGATCCCCACCACAATGCCCACCCCCGCGTTAGCCGTATCGATGCGTTCGCGTAAAATGTTTTTCAATCCCTCATCGCTCGGCCGCTCTTGGGCCACCAAGAGGTGCGCGGCGAGAAACGAAAACGTTATCACGGCGATCAACAAGTACAAGGGCCAGTTCATAGGTTTATTCATAAGATGACTTGGTTCCGGGATTTCCTGCAAAGTTTGGTCCAGCTCTTCCTTCAAGGGCAATAGGGTTTTCTTCACGGCATACTGGTTCAACCACCAGATACCGGCACAAATCACGGCATACATGCCGGCGAAAAGTATTTTACCCGTCAGCGGCCCAGCACCCCCCACTGTCACCATCACCGCCCCAATATACAACGGCAGGATATACCACCACAGCACGGTCCGCAGCAGATGAATCTGGTTCTCCAACTTCCGCCGTTCATCCTGCAGATAGTCGCGCAGCGAATTGGTCGTCAACCGGGGGTCATCCCTCCTCTTGCTATAAACCAACCTGAAACCGATGAAGATCGCGCTGACCACCACCACCAGACAGCCCGCCTTGGACAGCCACGAGGTCGATTTGAAATAATCGGGCAGAAACAGGACGATCAGGAGGAGGCACGCCGCCACCTCGCGCACATCCCGCCAAAAAATCGTGCGCCCGAACTGCGCCATCTTCTGCTTCATCGCCTGCACCAATTGCTCATCCGGCACCTTGGCCGGTGGGGCCAGCACCTGCTGCTGCCAAAGCTGTTTGAGTTCCTGGTCGTTCATGATGGCACCTCCTCTTGCATGAGCTGGGAAAGCTTCTTCTTCGCGCGATGCAACATCACCCCCACATGGCTGCTGCTCAGTCCCAAAACCTCTGCCATCTCCTCATAGCTCAAGTCCTCCAGAAACAGCGTGACCAGTCCCCGCTCCACCTTGTCGAGTTTGGCGATGGCCTCATACAACCGGTCCAGCTGCGGATTCGGCGGCGAAGATGTGGTTTGCTGCCTTTCGATCAATTCATGGATCTGCTCCTGACCGACCGGAATGTCTTGGCGGCTGCCCGTCTTCTGCTTGCGCACATGGCTGATGGCTGTGTTCAACGCCACGCGATAAAGCCATGTATTCGCGTGCGCCTCCATCTGCAAGCCCGGCAGGGCCCGCCAGATCTGAAACTGGATTTCCTGATACAGGTCCTCCTGATCAGGCGCCGTCCACGCATAGACCCGGCAAAGGCGAAGTATCCTTGCGCGATTACCTTCGATGAGTTCGAGAAATTGTTTCTCTATGGCCTGGTCGGGCTTCAATGGTTTGGCTCTTTATCTGATTAGTCGCGAGCCAAAGGAAGAATATTACCGGCAAAGAAAAAACTTTTACTTTTCCACAGCGTAAACCCGACTCCACCAGCCCACACTGTCTGTTGGTGCCTGCAGCAACACGACCTGTTCACCCGCATTGGTATAGACCCGCACTGCCGTATAGATCCCCTCCAGTCGCACTTGTCGTTGCTGCAATATCTTGAACTCCGTCACCTTTCCGTCCGCAAAACTGATCTTATCAAACACCTCCTTCACCACGGACTCTGACTGGGCATCCCTAGGCAGATCGATCACAGGAAACCCGCCATTCCTCCACGCACCGAACGAGCCCTGCAGCCTGGCCACCAACCGATCGATCGCATCCGGGATGATCAGCGTGACCGACAAACCCACTGCCGGAAACTTACGTTTGGCATGCTTTAACTCCGGTGTGTTGATCTCTTTCGGTTCCAACCGACCCGTGGACGTTTTTCCTTCGACCTCTGTGATGGTGAGTTGCCAGAAATCCACCATCCCGGTGCGCACCAGGAAACGGTCTCCTTTCGCCACCTTGTGCTGCTCACCAAGGTCCAGTCGCGCCGTTTGCTTTACCTCATCCACACCGATCAATTTGCCGAAAGTGAACTTGGGCAACTGAACCTGCCAGCTCTGACCGAACTTTACTGGTTGTTCATTGCTCCGCAGCAAAACCTTCTTTCCATCGGCGTGGATCAACAGTGAAGCATGCACCGAATACATCCCTGGAAATGCAAACTCCGGATTCTGCACCTCCAGCTTGTTGCTCACCCGGTTCTTGAGAAAATTCCCCTCCGTATGCCACTTCAGAGTCAGCAACTCACCCGGCTCCAGTGTGTACTCGGGTTGAAGCGTCGTTCGTCGCCCGCCCATGATCTGGCCGACCCATGGGGCGATCGGCGGAAAGCTTTCGATGCTCGTCGCTGCCTCCAGATATTCCTCCAGGTTGCCAGTGTCCGATTCATACAGCCAATCCGCCTGCAATTTCCGCGCTTGCGGGCTGACATTCAGTACATCGATCCGCACTTCATGCCCGGTTTTCTTCCCCTCGCTCCAGTTTCGCACCATCAGGCGCATCCGCATCCCGCCATTCTCCGCACCCGGTTCAGGCAGAACAGGTTCGGCCGAAATCAACCGGCCTCCTATGCCGAGGATGAACACCATGAAGGTAATAAATCGCGCGTTCATAAGGTGATTCATACCCTGTTGGACGGGGAAATTGTCAGAAAGACGTAAAAATTGCGTTTTTTCTACCCCTTACAAAAAACGTTCAACCGTATAGTGGCCCGCCATGGACGAACCCGCTAAAACTAGTATGTTAACGGAAGGAAAAATTTAACCGGACAAAACTATGGAACTACTACTCAGCATCTGCCTCGGCATCGGCCTCAGTGCCGCCTGCGGCTTCCGTGTTTTCATCCCCATGCTCATCGTCAGCATCGCGGCGAACGCCGGGCATCTGACCTTGGCCAAGGGCTTCGAATGGCTGGCCAGTGACGCCGCCGTCGCTGCCTTCGGTCTCGCCACCGTGCTGGAGATCGCCGCGTATTATATCCCTTGGCTAGATAACGCGCTCGACTCCGTCGCCAGTCCGGCAGCCGTCATCGCCGGCACCGTTATCACGGCTTCCGTGATGACGGATATGAGCCCCTTCATGCGCTGGACCTTGGCGGCCATCGCCGGGGGTGGCGTCGCCGCTGCCGTGCAGGGCACCACGGTCATCGCCCGCGCTGCCTCCACCACTCTGACTGGCGGACTGGCGAACCCGCTGCTGGCCACGGCTGAACTCGGCGGCGCAAGTACACTTGGCTTACTCGCCCTGTTCGTGCCTCTCCTTGCCTTGGCACTGATCGTCGCCCTGCTCGTCTGGGG
>CAZRGY010000232.1:0-6919 GCA_964599715.1 uncultured Verrucomicrobiota bacterium
CCAAGCGCCCCAAGCCAAATGATTGGGTGGTAGAGCCACCCGCTTCGATAAATTTACTGCGAGCTTCTCCCCAATCACGAATTTCAGTTTTTGGGGTAGAATCCATCGTTTAGTTTTTTCTAAACGTTTTGTATATACTGGTTAAACTTGGTGTCAAGCTGGTTTTTGGGAGTGATTTCCTTGATTATCAAGGGATTATTTAGACTTTAACTGCCAATAATATGGTGGTGGAGGTGATAATTGTTCCGTATGAGGGCTCTTTATTGTTTGGTTTGCTAATGTTCTGTGTGGGTTCAGAGGGGAAGCAGTCTTTTCAGATTGGGCTAGTGTAGGCAAAATGCTGCCTGTCGCTTCTTTGATAGCCTCAAAATAATGCAAAAAAATCTTTACAGAGCCATGTTGCTTTAGTTCTTTATGGGCCGTGACTTGCGGTGCCACTGTGCACCTGCCTAAGTCTGAGTTGTGGAGATCACAACGCTTTCCAAATTAATATCATGAAAATAAACGTCCAAAGCCTGTTTGGAATCTTGGCTGCCTTGTTGATTGCAACTCCTGCCACTGCGCAAAATGCGTCAGATAAAGTTGATGCTTGGCGTCAAGCTCGTGAGGAATATCTCAGCAGCTTGCGTGCAAAGGATCAAGTCGGTGGGCGCTTGGATAATTTGCAGAAAGAAGTGAATCGTCTCTCCGATCGTCGTATCACCTTGGAGCGCGATTTGACTTATTCCCGCTCCAAGTTGGACGCTGCATCCAAGCAGTTGCAGGTGGCCAATACCTCCCAGGTTGCTGCTGAAATCGAGAAGTGGCAAAGAGAGACTTCTGCCTGGAGTGATAAGGTGAAGGCGGTGGAGATTGAGATCGGTCAGATCGATGCGCAGATGGAGAGCAAAATCGGCGAGTTGCGCAAGTTGGCGGCTGGCGAGGGTGTCTCCAAGTTGCTGGTGACGGGCGATCCAATACAGGTCTTCGTTGTTGAAGATGAGTCTTTCAACGGTGTTTACCAAATCCGCGAGGGTGGTTACATCATCATGCCGCGCATCGGTCGCGTGCAGATTGCCGGTAAAGATTTGCCTGACAGTGAAAAGGCGATCAAGGAAGCGCTCGAGGCGTCTCAGTTGCGTCAGGCTACGGTGATGGTCGAGCGCACGGTTGAGACTTACTCGACAGGGTCGGCCAACGTTGTTTACCTGGCCGGTGAATTCAAGCAGACGGGCCCTCTGTTGCTGCCTTCTGGTTATTCTCCGACAATCACCACCATCTTCATCCGTTCGGGTGGTACCAAAGATTCTGGTGATTTGACTCGCGTTAAACTGCTACGTTTGACTGAGGGCAAGAGCTTGGTCGAAGAAGTGAATGTCCAAGCAATTTTGGATGGCGCTGGTTTGACTCCTGATGTTGCTGTGCAACCCGGTGATATCGTTGTTGTGCCAGCATTTGCCAATCGCGTTTACGTCACGGGCAATGTGAAAACTCCAGGCATCGTGATTCTGCCCAATGACGAAGAACTGACCGCATACGCATCTATCTTGCGTAGTGGTGGTTTTGCACGTTTTGCCAAGAAGAGCGGCGTCTATGTTCTTCGCAATGGCGGCAATGGCGAGAAGTTCAAGATTCCCGTCAGCATCAAGAGTGTGCAGTCTGGCAAGCAGCCGGATGTGGTGCTCCAAAGCAATGACATTGTTGTGGTGCCGGAAAGCTTCTTCAGCTTCTAGTCACTGACTTGATTTACCCCTTCCCGTTTTTGCTTAAGCAAACAGCGGGAAGGGGCTTTTGTTTTGTGGCCAAGGCTTTTTAGGGCTATTTTATAGGGCTGCTTGCCAGTTTAGTTCTCTTGTCAGGCACTCGGTAAGGCGGTATATCTATTGCTGCCAGAGTCTATCTGATGTTTCTTTGGTGACGCATTTAGTGGTAAAAATATGATTCCAGGAGTCAAGCAAGCCCCCATTAAAATGGGGGAAATCATGGTTTATATCGCGCTAGTGATCAAACACTTGCGCTTGATTTTGTTGCTGCTGAGCTTCGCCGTGTTGGCGGGATTGACGGTGTATGTCTACACCCGGCCTGTTTATTACACCCGCACTTTAATTGAGGCGAAAGAGTTGCCTTTGCCGGTGACGGCCGAGGAGGTGCACAGGGACAGTAATCGCAGGGTTATTTTAGATCAGTTTAACTCGCCTCATCTTACTGAACGCACGGCGGCCAAATTTGGGGTGCAAATGCCGGACAAATATATTCGTCGGAAATTCCTGAAGCAAGTCAGGTTCAGGTATAACTCCGAGGGCAATATTGAGGCGGAAGTATGGTCATGGTCACGCGATATGGCCGAAAATTGGTCGAAAGCCATATTAGATGAATATTTGTCATATCGCACAGAGCAAAGGGCTAAACAGCGTGAAATCGTTTTAAAAGATTTTGCTGCTGAAATGCAGCGGGTGAGCCAGAAAATGGAAGAATGGCTCAACACCAACTATGCTTATCAAGATAGTAACCGCATGGCCTCAGTGAAGGTGGAGCTGAAGCAATTGCAGGCGGTGCCGATCGAGCTGTCCAGACTTAGCTACTTGCAAGATGAGCTGACGTGGTTGGATGCCAAGCTTAAGGATGAAAAACTGGATGTCATAGAGCGTCTCTCGTTGCTCGATTCCCATGGCAGCCTGGTTGACTTGAAGATAGGCGATTCATTCCCTTTTGCCCGCCAATCAACCATGGATAACTTTTTTCCTAATAATGCTGCTGGAACAGAGTCTAAAGCCCAGCCTCGCGAAGTTGTGGTCATTCCTTCCATGGTTGGCTCAGATCTTCCCAAACCGTGGACAGATTTAGAAAAGGAGTTACGGCAGGTCAGAAACCAAGTCAAAGAATTGAGTGCAGTCTACTTGCCGGCGCATCCTAAGATGAAGGCGGCTGCAGAACGTTTGGAGCAGATAGAAAAATCTCTCCGCAATGAGTTGGACTCAGGAGCCAAACGAGTGCAATTACGCCTGGCTGAGCTGACCTCGCGCAAAGAGGAGTTGAATAAACGCATGCCAGAATATCTGGATGCGCAAAAGCAAGATGCCAAGTTGAAGCTCGGAATAGATCAACTGGCGGCGGGCCAGCTTACTTGGCGGGCCTTTTACGAGAAAATGGCCAAATCCGTGAGCCTGCTGGAGTTCACGGATGAAAAAGAGCGGATTTATCTCACGTATGGCTCTGTGCTTGAAGCGCGGCTTGATCCGCCGGCTTCGCCGAATCGTATGAATTTGTTGATTTTGTCTTTAGGCATGTGGGGTGTATTGGCTATCGGCATACCATTCCTTATCGAATATCTTGATCACACCATCGGTACCATTGAGGCGGGTGAAGACACTTTGCGTTTGCGGGCTTTGGGTGTGGTGCCGCAGCTTGAAAGCGGCCAGGCGAAAGCTATCGAGAAGAATGATAAGGAGGACGCCACCCTTACTGAGAATTTCCGGGTCATTCGTACAAATCTGCTCTTCAATGTAGATGAACACGGTGGTGGGAAAGTTGTCATGGTCGCGAGCGCGATGCCGCAAGAAGGCAAGACGTATGTGGCCAGGAATATCGCTGTTTCTTTTGCCCGTAAGGGAGACCGGACTCTGCTGATCGATGCGGATGTGAGACGCGGAACCATGCATGAAGCCTTCAAGGTGTCATCTGCACCTGGTCTGGTGGAAGTTCTGCAAGAGGCAAAGGAGGCTAAAGACGCGGTCCGTCCTTCGGGGATTGCGAGATTGGATATCCTCACACGTGGTAAGTTCGTGGAGTCTGTGACCGATCAGTTTGGTGACAAGAAATTCGCAGAGATGATGAATTCCTTCCGGGAGCAGTATGATCGCATCGTCATTGATACTCCTCCGGTTTTGGGATTGGCAGAGACATCAGATCTGCTTTCACTGGTCGATGGGGTGGTCTTTGTGGTGTGGAGTGGTCGCACACCCCTGCGCAATGTGCGGATTGCCATTGATACCCTGCGTGCCAACGGCGCCAACTTCTATGGCTTCATCTTGAATCGTTTGGATCTCTCGGCGACTTCCAACTACTACTACTACTACTACTACTCTCACAATTATTATGAGAGCTATCATCCGATTGAGCGCTCATAAGGGTGATGCCGTCAGGCTGGTGATGTCTGAGTGACAAAATCAATCGAATCAGACCGATCTGGAATGTCTCAATCGTCAGGTAGCATGGTGCCCTTGAAAACGTTTGATACGAAAGGCACCTCCGAGGAATGCCCCGGGGTAACGGTGGTTATTCCGGCATACAATTACGCCCATTTTCTTCCTGAGGCCATTGATTCTGCTTTGTCCCAAGATTGGCAAAAAGTGGAAGTGATCGTGGTCGATGATGGTTCCACAGATAATACACCAGAGGTTGCGGCCGGATACGGCGATCGTATCCGCTATATCCGAAAGAAGAATGCAGGTTTACCTGCTGCCCGAAACACAGGCATCCAAGCAGCTACGTACCCATTCATAGGATTTTTGGATGCAGACGACAGGTGGGAGAAAGGTTTTTTAAGCTGCGCTTTGAAATATCTTACCTCGCAGGATGAGCAGTATGGTATTGTCGCCACTCAGTCTGTCCAGATTGATGAGAATGGCCTTGAATTTCAGCTCAAGTCCCTCACTTGGCATGTCCGTGGCCGGTTGGATCACCGTGATATCTTGCTCAAGACTAGATTT
Source organism: uncultured Verrucomicrobiota bacterium (assembly GCA_964599715.1). Taxonomy (GTDB): domain Bacteria; phylum Verrucomicrobiota; class Verrucomicrobiia; order Limisphaerales; family JAEYXS01; genus JAEYXS01. The sequence goes on from CAZRGY010000232.1 coordinate 4,689, forward strand.
TCTCCCTCAGCAGTTGTGGCGCGAAAATCAGTCCTGATGGAAGCGGGCTTATTTGACGAAACATTGCGCAGTTCAGAAGACCGCGATATGTGGATCAGGATGGCTGCCAAAAAACCGGCATATCTGGTTCCAGAACGCTTGGTGTATATTCGTCGGCATCGCAACAGCATGAGTCGCAATGCGGTCAGGATGAAGCAGAACATCTTCAAAGTGTTGGGCAAAGCCAAGGCGCAGGGGATTGTGCCTTCTGGGGATTTCGCCTTCTGGTTGAAGGCATATTCGTTCGCATATTTTCAATCGGCTTGGATGTTTTTTGAGCAAGGCAGCCGTTTCATGGCGTTGCGTGAACTGGCTATGTCGTGCTTGTTTTGGCCATGGCATGGTGCCCCCAATGACTTGAATGAACCAGTCCTGTTTCGTTTTCGCAGTTGCAGGTATTTTCTCTTCACCCCCGCCCGAAATCAGCAATGACAAGTATGGCGTACAGTCAGGGCGAGGCATGTAATAAAGGAACTTTCTGGCACTGGTGAAAAAGCGAATCCAAGTCTTGCATGTCGTCTTATCTCTCGAACCAGGAGGTATGGAAAATGGCCTGACTAATGTGGCCAATCGGTTGCCTGAAAGCGAGTTTGAGACGCGGATTTGTTGTTTGCTTAATGCTGGTGAATTCTCGGCCAGATTGAAGAATGGTACTTTGCTGCGTACGTTGGACAAACCCCCAGGCTTTTCATGGCGGACGGTCAAACAGTTGTCTGCTCTGGTCAGAGAGTGGCAACCAGATATCATCCATACACATAACATCGGCACGCTGATCTATACTGTTTTGGCCCTGCCCTGGATGCCCCGATGCATCCTTTTACACGGCGAGCACGCTGAGTTTTCTGATTCTGAGCTGACTATCAAACGTTGCTTTCAACGTCGGTTGGCATATGCGGCGGTTGACCGGTTGGTGCCAGTATCTAACAGTCTCGCGGAGCATCTGGTAGTGCATGGAGCTGAACGGGAAAAGATTTTTGCCATTCCTAATGGAGTGGACACCGACCGTTTTCGGCCGAGTGATGGGAAAGCGGCACGCAAGAAACTTCAATTGCCCGAGCAGGCTTTTGTCATCGGAAACGTAGGCCGTTACGGGGAATTCAAGCGGCAGGACATGTTGGTGGAGGCATTTAACCGCATAGCAGCAGGTCAGCCGGATGTCCATTTGTTGCTGGTGGGTGGAGGCGGACCGATGGAACAGACCGTGCGAGCTATGGTTGCAGCCAGTCCGTATCAAAACCGCATACATCTGGCCGGTTTTCAGACTGATACCAGGGATTACTACCAAGCAATGGATCTGCTGGTGATCGCTTCGACATGTGAAGGGTTATCCAACGCGGCTTTAGAGGCCATGTCTTCGGGAGTGCCTGTGGCTTGCCATACTTCCTGCGGAGCCTCAGATATCATTGAAAATGGGCGTACCGGGCAAGTTCTTGCGATGAACACATCGGAAGATATCGCAGCACTTGTTGAGGATTTGATTGTTCGCCGGGCAGATTTACGGGCGATGGGCAATGCGGCGAGAGAGTATATCATCAATCATCATTCGATTCACAAAATGATTGAAAGTTACGCCACCCTTTACAGAGAGGCGGTGCTCAAACGATAATCGCGAGTTCAGAGCGGTGATGGAACTGATTTTACCGCCTCACTTGTAGCATTAGAGACGTAAGCAGTCTGCAGCATGGATTTTTTTGCCATCAAACTTTTTGTGATCTTGTATCACATGCGACCTCATGAATGGATCGGCGCGGTCCAATCATTGCGGCCAGCCATGCTTTCCATGTTGATCGGCCTTTGGGGCACGGTCAATCGGGACAAAGGATTCAGTCTCTCGCTGTTGCTGAAAACCCCGCATGATTGGCTGATGTGGGCCTATTTTTTGTGGATTGTGATTTCATCCCCATCGCCATGGGGTACTTTTCAGAGCTGCTACAGCCTCTTCATCTACTACTTCGTCATCGTGCTAGGCTTGTCCAGTATCGATCGCATGAAGAGTTTTATGCGTTGGTGGGTGTTTATGCTGGTAGTCGTGGCGTCGTTCGCTTTGGCGAGCAAGTTTGGATTTGATCCGACCTACAGCCAGGATGTGACCGAAGGGCGGATGAAGGGGCGGATGGTATTTAATGTCTCCATTTTTGATAATCCGAACGCATTGGGACATAGTTTGGTTCCTGCTTTGGGCATCGCCTATC
>CAZRGY010000233.1:0-6264 GCA_964599715.1 uncultured Verrucomicrobiota bacterium
CTGAGATGCTTGTAACGCCTGTCCGCCCACACCGGCTCATCACTGGCAGCCATCCAACCGACTTGATGAACCACTCCGCCCACGGACATGCCGACCAGAAAAACCAACGCCAAGCCCAGCACGGCTGCCCAAGCCCATTTGCGTTGCCAGACGATACCGCTTGATGCCACTCCCCGGCGCGCAACCACCGAAGCCAGCAGCCAACTTCCTAACCAATTCACTCCAAAACCGATCACCAACGCACAGACCACAGCCATAGCAGCCAGATCGGCATTGAACTGCATCAGTGGCACTGTGCGGACCAAAAACATCACCCAACCAAGAGCAACTGTAATCCCAAGCTCTATAGGGGCAGTTCCAATCGTGTTCACGCACAGGAACAAGAACAAGAAACTATAGACGATCAGCCTCGCCCAGCTTCTATGTCCACCCGATGTCTTTTCACTGTTCATTTCTTCGGCAGAACCTTCCAGTGGTGCTCTATCTCGGTCGTCGGGAGTTTTTGGATCTGCCCATCCGCCATCAGTACAAATCGCTCTTCACCGAAAACCACCGGCTCCACGGCCAGCAAGGCTTCCTTGTCATTGGTCGTAAACCCGCTGGTGTAGATGTAGCGCGTGCCTTGCTGGTCGGGTGATTCCCACAACTTGTCAGGAATCTCAGCCACGAAATCATGCGGCGGGAACTTGCCTTCATGATTTTTCGCGTAGTCGAACAAGGCGGTGCGTAGCTGCTCCAGACTGCGACGACGGGCCGGTTCTTGCGCCGGGTCATTCAGCTTGTAAGCACTGCCCTGTTTACGCCACGCACCTGGTGTTAACACCTCGCGAATGCCGGAGATCATGGTGAGGATGAGCAGCGTGCCGGTGCCAAAGATGAGTGCGAGGCACATCGCCTGGCGGAAACCGATCTTGGGCAAGAAATCAAACCCCTTCACCGCGTAGTTCCAAAGGAATTTGAGGGCCACGGAGCAAAGCAGGAAGAGCACGATGAAGAAGGATATCTCCTCCAGTCGCAGCTTATAGACATCATTGAGCCCGTAAACAGTCATGCCCGCCCGGGCAGTCGAAGCACCCAATACGAACAGAACCAAAGCAGCGATTCTACCCAGCCGGTTTCGATGCGGCATAGAATGATTGTCCTCCGTGGAAAGCATTTGAAATAGGGTGACCCGAAGGCAGCTTCTGGTCAAGTGGCTTGATGGCACAACGAAGTGAGAGGAACCACTGGTCACCACGTCAGATTCTAAACAACCTGCGCTCCAAAAATGACAGATGACGATTGGCCAAAGCCCCCAATCGCTGCTATCTTTTCCCCATGCAGAATTACATTTGGGCAGAGCGGTTCAAGCAGATCTACGACGCGGCGGTCTTGCGCTACAATAACGGTACGCAAAGTGTGGCCGGACTTTTTGGCAAGGAAGAGGTGGAGTTCCTGGCGTCCATCGGTTGCACTGCACAGGAGCTATTTGATTTCGTGGAAGATTTTTGTCGTGGTGCCGAACCCATTTATTCTGATGTGTTGCTGGTCACGGCGGTGCGCCGCGATTATTTCCTGACCGTGCAGCACGGGAAGCACAGCACCCACGTCATCGATTCGGCTGCCCTGCCCGCCAAGTCCGCCCCGCTCGGGGGCATCCCCTGGCTACCGCGCATCATCGAGAAGGCGAAGGCCAAGCTGCGCGGCGAGATGCCGCCGGAGTTGATGTATGGGTGTGGTGGAGATCGTCCTTTCCTTCGCGGGGTGAATATTCATCTCGCGGACTTCCTTCGCTTCGTCTGGCAAGTCGACGGCGACCAGCAAAAAGTGCTGGCCTACGTGAACGAAAACCGGGGGAAGAAGTAGAAAACCGCAGAATACTCAGAATACACGGAAAGGGAGAGGCAGACAAAAAAGGCGCTTTTCAAGAGTCACTGGTGACGGTTAATTAAGCACCATGAACAAGGAGTTTATTCATGGGGACTTAACCTACGAAATCATCGGCGCATGCTTTGAGGTGTATAAGGAAAAAGGAGTTGGCTTTTTGGAGCCCGTCTATCAGGAGTGTTTGGAAATCGAGTTGGAACTCAGGAAGGTACCATTCATTGCACAAAAGCAATTGATGCTGGGATACAAAGGTAGACCGCTTCGCTCAAAATACCAACCAGACCTGATTTGTTATGATCAGATCATCGTCGAGTTAAAGTCAGTCTCCAGCTTGCTCGATGAGCATAGGGCCCAACTTCAAAATTACTTGAGAGCCACTGGATTGAGATTGGGTCTACTAGTGAACTTCGGCCATTATCCAAAAGCTGAGATAGAGCGAATAGTCGCCGAGCAAGGCCGATACCGGAAGGAAGCCTGACTCTGCCTTAATTCTGTTTATTCCGCGTATTCTGCGGTTTTAACCTCTCATCCCAACGATATCCATGCGTTTGGCGGTTTCGCGGTAGGCTTCTTCGACCCATTCAACGATGCGTTTGGGATCGGGTGAATATTCCAACTCGATGGACACCACCCCATTCGGTATCGCGAGCTCTTTGATGGCTTGGAGATAGGGCTCGAACTTCACCACGCCCCTTCCCGGCGGCAGATCGCCGTGGACTTTGCCGTCACAATCGCTGAGATGCACGTGGATGGCTTTCCCTTTCAGTTTCGCGACATCACGTGGGCTGGTGTCTGACAAGACAAGATGGCTGATGTCGATGTTCGCTTTCACCCGAGGATGGTTGACGTCATCCACGAAGCGCACCATCTCGGGCACATTATTCAAGAGGCTTAACCGAAACGGCTCCAGCTCCAGTGCGATATCCACTTTCTTTTTGGCAGCATAATCACCCAACACCCGACAGGTCTCCACTGCGAACTTCCATTGCTCTTCTGCAGGGATCACCTCGCGTTGCCAGATGTATTCACCCAACACCAACAAGATGTTTTTCGCCCCCCAAGTCTTGGCGAGATCGATGAACTTCTTGGTACGCTCCACATGGAATTCGCGCACCGGCGTATTGAAATCGATAAGCCCCACAGAAACCACCGGCAGGGAGATGATCGGCAGTCCGAGTTTGTCACACGTGTTGGCTACCAGGCTAATTTCCTTCTTCGTGATACCGACGGCCTCGGTGAAGATATCCACACAATCAAAACCGATGCGGGAGATGTGCTTGAGTCCGGTGGCGGTATCCACGCCTGCCTGCTGGAACGCGCTGTTGATGATGCCGAGTTTCATGGGAAAGTGCCGCGAATCTATCCTCCATACCGGAAAAGGAAAGTCTCGAAGTGTTGAGGATGATGGCAACCAAGAAATCGCACCGCCGGTTGACAATCACCAAGCCTAGTGTCACCTTCCGCAGCGTGTCAGTGAACCTGTCCAAAGCTATGGTACGTCCGGCCTGCATCAAAGCAGGTTGGCCGGCTATTATCGTAGCCAAGTGCCCGATCGGGCAGCGGCAGGATTCGCGAATGTAACCAAATAAAAAATACTTTCCGAAAAACCCGCCGTGATTCACGCGGCGGGTTTTCTATTTCCGCCGCGAATATCGGGAACTTCGGGATGCCATAAAATGAGTGATACCGGCCATGCTCCCGCTCCGCCGAAAGCGCTGCTAATCGCAGCGTTCTTCGCGCTCTATACCGTCTGGGGTTCCACCTATCTCGCCATCCGGGTGACGGTGGAGACCATGCCTCCATTCCTGACGGCCGGGGTGCGTTTCCTCATCGCAGGCGCCCTGCTCTACGCACTCATGCGCCTACGCGGGATTGGCCGCCCCACCCCACTGCATTGGAAAAACTCGGCCATCTCCGGCACCCTGCTGTTATTGGGCGGCAACGGATTGGTCGTCTGGGCCGAGCAATATGTCGCCAGCGGACTGGCCGCACTCATCATCGCCATCGTGCCGCTTTGGATCGCGCTGCTCGATTGGGCACGACCGGAGGGGCAACGTCCTAGCGCCAAAAATGTGTTAGGCATCGCCATCGGCTTCAGCGGGGTCATCCTGCTGGTCACGGGGCAAGGCAAGGACGTGCATGGCGCGGGCATCCATATAGGCGCAGTCATCGCCCTGGTGATTGCGTGCATCCTATGGGCTGCCGGTTCGCTGTTCATGAAGCACAATGCCCGGCCAGCTTCCCCTTTGCTTGGCGTGGCGATGCAGATGCTTTGCGGCGGGGCAGCTTTGCTGCTCACCGGCATTCTTCATGGAGAAGTAGGGCAAACGGATTTAAGCCAGTTCTCGGGACGTTCCCTGGCGGCTTTCATCTACCTGATCGTAGTCGGTTCATGGGTGGGCTTCAGTGCCTACATCTGGCTGCTACAGGTGTGCAATCCCTCGCTGGTGGCCACATACGCGTATGTGAACCCGATCGTCGCAGTTTTCCTTGGCTGGTGGTTACTGGATGAGCATCTGAATGGGCTGACGCTGGTGGCTGCAGCGGTCATCGTGGTGGGCGTGTGTGTGATCACGTTGCCGAGGAATTTTGGGGAGATGGTAAACCGCAGAATACACAGAATACGCGGATAAGGCGATGAGGTTTCGCTGGAGCAGCGTGGCAAGTGATTAGGCGTTGCCGTTGATTTCTTTGAGAACGATCTCAATGAGCGCTTCACGGTCCACGCTCGCGTCTTTAAAGAAATCGGACAGACTGGTGGAGTCGGATCGCAGGATCGCCAGCAGGAGATGTTCAGCACCCGTTAAAGTGTAATTCATTTTCCGGGCTTCTTGATGGGCGAACGAGAGGATATCATGGGCCGCCACGGTGTACAAAATACTACCCAAAGGGCTTGATGTCCCCCCGGGACGGCAGACCTTTTTGATCTCTGTCCGCACGCGTTCCAAGGTCACGCCGCGTCGCTGCAAGACGTTTACGGCCACGCCATCGCCCAAGGTCAAAAGCCCGGCCAAGAGTTGCAAAGCGCCCACCGAAGCGAGGCCCTGTTTCCGAGATTCAGTCTGAGCCGCCGCCAACGCCTTCATGACGCGCGGGGTGAACACATTGCCTTGGGCGGGTATCGGTTCGTCCGTGGTGGCTTCATCAGATAAAACGGCTGGTCCTTCGGAAAAATTGGGGTCCAACTCCTGCAAGATGGTCATCCGAACGGTTTCAATATCGAAGTCGGCATGACAGATGGCTGCTGCCGCCGGTCCGCCAGCCTGAAGCAGGCCCAGAAAAATATGCTCCGTGCCCAGATACGTGTGGTTGAGCGCACGGCGTTCCCGGTCCGCCAGAAGGAACACTTTTTTAAGATTAACTGCGTCAGGCATTTTCTCCGCGCCAGTTTCGCCGGGGATTTCACCCAGCGCCGCCAAGACTCTTTCCTTGATCGCGCTCCAATCCCCGCCCAACCGGGTCACGACATTCACCGCGACGCCCTGCCCCAGTTCACACAAGCCCAAGAGCAGATGAATATCGTCGAGCCGATGCTGCTTTTCCTTAGCCAACTTGCGCGCAAGGGCCATTACCTGTCGTGCTCTGGGGGTAAAATCCAATTCCATCGATTCTTGGATTCCCGCAGGTAAAGGTAAGGGCTCGGGACGGGTGGATGTGAACGCATGCAAGAAACGACGGAAAAGGCCGGGCTTGGGCTCGGTGGCGAGATTCGGTCCGATTCGTTCTTCGATCACGTCCCGAATGACTTCCGGAATCACCCCCAACTCCTCCAACCACTGTGTCGCCCGGCCACGCGCTTTCAGGATGCCCAGCAGAATGTGTTCGGTGCCAACAAAAGAATGTTTCAACCGGGCGGCCTCGGCCGAGGCCAGTTCGATCACCTGCACGGCGATGGGAGCAAAAGGTGGGTGTTTTCCGTGTTTATCGGGTGTCAAATCCGCAGCGAATCTTATCTTAATTTCATCTGGATCAAGGTCCAAGTTTCTCAACACGGCGCAGGCAGCGCTTTCCCGGCTCTCGAACAGTCCCAAAAGCAAGTGCACGTCGCCGACCTGAGCATGGCCCCTGCTTTCGGCCTCATGGCAGGCCGCCCTCACCACCTTAATAGCGCGGGGAGTGAAGGTTTCCACCTTCAGCTTGGGTTTAGGGGAAAAGCTCCAGTCCATGGATTGATAGTGGAACAATAAGCGGAGGAACCGCCGTTGGCAATGCAGCTTTCACAGCGAGGGATGGCCTACCACCAGCAAAAGGAAGCAAGCTCTGGCCGCGAAGCTGCCAGATGCTTCGATGATCACCAAACGAAGCGAATCGGATGGGCGGTAGATGAGTTCGTGCCAGGACACTGGCCATCAGCATTTGATAGTAGCGGGTCTCTTGTTCAGCTCATTTTTCAAAGCG
>CAZRGY010000233.1:6290-6911 GCA_964599715.1 uncultured Verrucomicrobiota bacterium
AAATTCTTTCTTAGTGCCAGCGATGGAAATGACAACGACGTCCAGATCCTTATTCCCCCAGAACAGCGAGTAGAGGATGCGGTGCGGGCCTTCCTCAGTCTCCAGGCAAACTCGGGTGAAGAGGTCTTGTTTGGTTTCAGAGCAGGTTTTAATGACCTTGTCCACGGTCCGTTTTTTCATGGCGATTAAGCTCTCGATGAACTCCTGGGGTGTTTTGCCTTTTTCTGCTTTGATACCCACCATGATCTGGATGCGAACGCCGGTGGTGTAGTTGCCTTTCGCTGAATCCTCGCGCGAGATGGTCCAAACAAAGGATTTTTGACGGTGGCCCTCAGTGTAGAACCAGTCTTTTTGGACGAAGAATCTTTCCACCGGTGGGTTCAAGGACTTGATAGCTAGATACGAGCATGGATCATAAACTCGCTCTGTCTTCAGTCTAAAGCGGCTGAAGCGCTTCGAACAAGGGAGTTCTCGCGGGAGACAGCGGAAATCAGCATGATCTCCTGAGAACAATATTTTGTAAACCTAGTTAACTTCCGCTGATTTATCGCCTTCACTTTTTGATGGAATTGCGAGATTTTTCAGTTGGATTTTCTTGGATGAGAACGAGTTGGATCGGAT
>CAZRGY010000234.1:0-6905 GCA_964599715.1 uncultured Verrucomicrobiota bacterium
GCGCTTCTTCAAATCTGCGCTCAACTTGCCGAAATGCACCAATCGCGTCATGGCCACGATCAAGCCATGCTGCCGCGCGCAAAGCACGAGCATCGCGTATTTCTTGAGCTTCTTCTTGGTCGGCAACGGATGCCGGAAATTGTTCACCCGCTCATCCGTGGCCACCAACAGTACGATGGGGGTCAGGTTGCGCGCATAAGCGGCATCAGCCAGTTGTCCGGCCAGCTCGAACTCCGTCTGGCCCGGTTTGATGGCCTTGCAGACCTCGTTCATCGCGGCTTCGGTGGCTTTGCCGAGGGCCAAGTAGCGCTTCACCTCCACCGGTTGCAGGGAGTAATGCAGCGGAGCGAAAAGTTCCGGGCGGGCTTCCGTGCCCCAATCGCCGTTATCCGAGATGACTTTCTTCGGGTCGATGACCGATTTCAGCGTCTCCAGCGCCCCAATGCCGTCAAACCACTCATAGACCAATGGCTTGGCCCCGAGACCTTTGAGCGCCTCCTTCGTGAGTCGCGGCATCTCGATACGCGTGGCGAAAACATAGAGATCCTTGGGCGTCACCAACAACTGGCCGAAGGACTTGTCCGTGTTCAGGGGGATATGGGCCTCACCACCACAGGCGAGCCATGAAAAGTTGGGTTGCAGGCCGAAAAGGGCGCCCGCCTTCTTCTGGGTTTTCAGGACGGCCCGCACCTGGGCCAGCTTGATCTCGAGTTCCGCGTTCATGAAATGGGTTGAAGTCGTTTAATCTCAGGCGATAATGGGGAAGCATCCTAAGCGGAGCAGTGGGTTAAACAACCATTTTCCATGATCGATTGGAACATTCAGTCACGGGCGCATCATTGCCAGGCATGCGAACAGAAGTTCGCGGACAAGCAGGCTTATCACACCGTTTTGTGCGACGAGAAGCACGAGTATCAACGGGTCGATGTCTGTGAGACTTGCTGGCAGGCGCAGTACTCCGACGGCGCGAAAGACCGCAAAGGCTTCATCTCCCAATGGCAGGGGGTCTATCACGCCCCGCCCGCCCAGCCGCCCGAAGCCATCCAGAAGGACACGGCCGAGACACTCCTGCGCAAGCTGACCGAGCTGAACGATCCCAAGCACGCCGCCACCTGCTACATCCTCGCGGTGATGCTGGAGCGCAAACGCCTCCTCAAGATCCAGAGCCAGTTCCGTCAGGACGGCAAACGCGTGTTCGTTTACGAACAGCCCAAGACTGGCGACATCTTCACCATTCCCGATCCCGACCTGCAGCTCGACCAGTTGCAACAGGTGCAGCATGACGTCGCCTTCCTGCTGGAACACGGCCTGCCCGGCAATGAAGCCGCCGCTCAACCAGCCGATGGCACTGCCCCGGAAACTCCTGCCAGCGACGAGCCTTCGGACGAAGTCACGGCCGAACAGCCCGCTGAGGCTGAGACCATTACCGCAGAGGAGGTTGCAGCAGCGGAAACTCCCGCTTCGGAGTCAGCTTCTCCGGACGAGACCAAAGAGCCCGCTTCTGCGTCATAATCAGTAACTTACAGGATTCCCACGCGGCTTCTGGCCAAGTAACTTGTCGATAATGGCAAGTAAAAGTAAGCGGTGACCGGCCCGTTCTGGTTTGCTGCATCCATCACTTGAGCACGCACGCACAACTGGAAGCCGTTTTGGGCTACAAGTTCCTCCAACCGGAGCTCTTGCGCCTTGCCCTCACGCATCCCTCCATGACCCATGAGGTCGGTGAATCGGAGCACAATCAACGCTTGGAATTCCTCGGTGACGCCGTCCTCCAACTCTGCCTTACCCGCGAACTCTACGATCGCTTTACCGATGCGGATGAAGGCTCCCTCACCAAAGGCCGTGCCCGGATGGTGAATCAGTCCTCTCTCGCCGAACGCGCCCTCCATCTCAATCTCGGCGAATACCTCATCATGAGCCGGGGTGAGGAGGCAAATGGTGGACGCAGCCGTCCCTCCATCCTCGCGGATGCCTTTGAGGCTGTCATCGGGGCGGTGTATCTGGATGGCGGTCAAGACTGTGCTTTTTCCACCATCCTCAAACAATTTCAACCCCAACTGGATGACATGAACCAGTTGCCCAAGGTGGAGAATCCCAAAGGTGCGCTGCAGGAATATCTCCAGGCGAATTCCGCGGAAGCCCCACGCTACGAAGTCATCTCCGCCACTGGCCCGGACCATGACCGCGATTTCGAATGCGGTGTCTGGCACTGCGGCCGGGAACTCGCCCGTGGCACCGGCAAAAGCAAGAAGCTCGCCGAAGTGGCTGCAGCCGCAGCGGCGTTGGAGATGTTGCGCGGGAAGAACCCCTCAGCTTAACCGGACAAACGCTCAGCCGGCAAAATCGTAAACTGTCACAGAGATCCCCTTGGCGAGGAGTTCAGTTTCGATGATTGGCAGTATCTGTTCCCATTTCCCACCCGCCAGCCCACATCCGATCCGCGGCATGTGAACCGAAGCATTATTTTTCAGCGCATACTCAGCTACTTTAGCCAGACCAGCTTGGATGGCTTCGTAACGAACCGGTGGAATCTTTGTCCTTGTGCGGATGCTTTTCTGACCGATCAAGTTTGCCACGTTAATGTCAGGTTCGACAGCGACAAACTGCACTTCTCCAAGTTGAAACGGAAAACTCTCACTACCTTGATACCAAGCCCGATAACAGGCTTCAGGCTTTTTCCAACGCTTGCTAAGGGCTGTGACAAAACCTTTGCCCCATCCTCCAATGTCATTGCAGACATGGACGATGATCTTGGCTCCGTTCCCCACGGGGCGTGTAGCATCTCCTTGGAGATAAATTAACGGCATACCTCCCTCGTCGTTTTTTAGGCGTGGCCAGCCTACAGCCCGATCACGCGCATCACGGCTTCCTTCGTCGGCATCACTACCGTCGCCTCGAAGCCCGCCGTCTTGATCGCGCAATCCGGATCTTTCAAGCCGTGTCCCGTCATCGTGGCCGTGACGACACTGCCTGCGGGGATCTTGCCTTCCTTCACCGAGCGGATGAGCCCCGCCAACGGCGCCGCGCAAGCCGGCTCCACGAAAATGCCATCCGTCCGCGCGATGAGTTTGTAAGCCGTCAAAATCTCCTCGTCGGTCACCTTGTCGATGAGCCCTGAGGATTCCTTCACCGCCGCGAGCGCGCCCTGCCAGCTCGCCGGATTACCGATGCGGATGGCCGTGGCCACCGTGCTCGGCTTCTCGATCGGATGCCCGTCCACGATGGGTGCCGCGCCCGCCGCCTGCCAGCCGCACATCTTCGGCAAGCGGTCCGCCATCTTCACGGAGTAATATTCTTTGAAACCCTTCCAGTAGGCCGTGATGTTACCCGCATTGCCCACCGGCAGAAAATGGAAGTCTGGTGCACGGCCCAACTGGTCGCAGATCTCGAAGGCCGCCGTCTTCTGGCCTTCGATACGCACCGGGTTCACGCTGTTCACCACCTCGACTTTGCCCGTCTCACCCAGTTCACGGACGATGCGCAAGGCTTCGTCGAAATTTCCTTCGATGGAGATCGTCGTGGCACCATACATCAATGCCTGCGCGAGTTGGCCGAGGGCGATCTTGCCGTTCGGCAGCAGCACCACGCACTTCAGACCCGCGCGTGCCGCATAAGCCGCCGCACTCGCCGAGGTGTTGCCCGTGCTGGCGCAGATGACCACTTGCGCGCCCTTTTCCTTCGCCTTCGTCACGGCCATCGTCATGCCGCGATCTTTGAAGGAGCAGGTCGGGTTCAGCCCTTCGTATTTCAGGTAGAGTTCGAACTCCCCGCCGATCGCCTTCACGAAATTATCCACGCGCACGAGCGGCGTATTGCCCTCGCACAAGGACACGATGGGCGTCGTCTCGGTCACCGGCAGATAACGCCGATACCGTTCAATGATGCCCGTCCACATGTTGCTCGAACTCATAACTGAACTCTTTTCTAACGCAGCGACGCGCCAGCGTCACTAACGCACTCTACTCAAAATTCTCCACCCGGAACATCACCGGCTGGCCCTTGATCACGCCCAGCTTGGTGATCTTGCCAAGCGCCTGCTCCAGCGAGGCCATCGGCGCGTCATGGATCATCAGGATCAACGGCACGCTCTCACCCTCGTGGCCTTCCGGCTGGATGACCGAGGAGATGCCGATCTTCGCCTTGCCCAAGATCGCCGCGATCTGCGCCAGCGTTCCCGGCCGGTCCACCACACTGAGGCGCACGTAATAAGGCGATACCGTCTCGCCCGGCTCCACCACAGCACCCTCGCGCTCGTGTGGCACGAAAGGCGGCACGCGATTCTTGCTATCGCACTTCAGGTCCAGCGCCGCATCCGCCAGGTCGCTGAGTACCGCACTCGCCGTCGCGTCCTGACCTGCCCCGCGACCGTAGTAAAGCGTATCGCCCACCACATCGCCGCGCACGAGCACGGCATTGAAAACATCGTTCACGCTCGCCAACACATGCGTGTTCGGCACCAGCGTCGGGCACACGGACAACTCGATCGGCGCGCACTTGTCGCCGCCATTCTCGTGCTTCTTCACGATGCCCAAGAGCTTGATCGTGTAACCGAGCTGTTCAGCGAACTGGATATCCAACTGCGTGATCCCGCGGATGCCTTCCAGATAAGCCTCATCCGGATTCACCCAGAAACCATGTGCCAATGAAGCCAGAATGCCCGCCTTGTGCAGCGCATCGTAACCATCCACATCCAGTGAAGGCTCCGCCTCGGCATAACCAAGCCGTTGCGCGTCGTCCAAAATCTCGGGGAAATCTTTCCCCTCCCGCTTCATGCGCGTGAGGATGTAATTGCAGGTGCCGTTCAGAATGCCATACAGGCGCGTCACGCGATTACCGATCAAACCTTCGCGCAACACCTTGATGATCGGGATGCCACCCGCCACGCTCGCCTCGTAGTAGAGGTTCGCCCCGTGTTTCTCGGCCGCCTCGAACAACTCTTCGCCATACTTGGAGATAAGCGCCTTGTTCGCCGTGACCACCGGTTTACCGAGCCGCAACGCCGCCAAAACCACCTTCCGCGCCGTCGTGGTGCCGCCCATCATCTCGATGACCACCTCCACCGAGGGATCGTTCACCACATCCTCCCAGGACGTCGTGAGCACCTTGCGCGCGAGCTTCACCGTGCGCTTCTTCTTCAAGTCACGCACCGCCACGCGGGCCACGCGAAACTCGACCCCGAGCCGGGACGCCATGAGTACGCCATTGCGCTCCAGCGCCTTGAGAACGCCGCCGCCGACCGTGCCACCACCGATGAGGCCCAAATTCACTTGCCGCATAGGACCGCCGAGAGTGCCGACACCCTCCCCCCGCGACAATCCCTTTTTATCGCCCTTTTTTAACATTTCCTCCCCCTCGTAATCGTCCTTCGTCCTGAACCCCGTACCGCTTAGGTCGGGGCGTCGTCCTCGAATCCATCCCATTTCCCCTTCTCTGAACGTTGGACGTTCAAAGTTGAAAGTTGGACGTTTCCCCATCCCCGCCACCAAGGCCCGCTCCCATCCCCCCTTTCCCCATTTCCTCTGTCGAAACTCGGAGTTCGATCCGTTGGCTGGCGGTGCAACCGCTGTTCGATGTTTCCCTGCAACTCATTCATCTCCCTCCCTTTTACCCCACCCCTGTGACATCTATAGACACAGGGGGTGAAATAATTGAAAAATCTTTTCGGGCCACTTTACAGGTAGCGTAGGCCTCCGGCCTGCGAGTTACGCGGCATCCCTGCCGCGTTTACCAAACAACACCGGCAAGGATGGCTTCCACGCCGTCCCTGACTGAATGTCTCTTTACGGCGTTTTAACCACTCAATCTCTTGAACCACTCCCGGTTCAAACCAAAGGAAATCCAAAAATGCCGCTTCCCATGGAAGTGGATATGCCGGATATGCCAACTCTCCGTCAGCTTACAATAGACACGGATGGCCACGGAAGTCTCATCACTGGCGAGCACCACGGTAGGGCTTAACGTAACGGAAATCTTTTAGCATTCCCCAGATGTATCCGCGGCCAAACTTGACCCGTAGATGCCCGAACAGACTGCGGAAAAAATTACGCTGCTAGGGCGTCATATTAGAACGATAACGCAATTCCTTGAGCGTCCTCGCCTTGTCGGATTGCCACGTTCCGAGCAGTCTTTTGTCCGTCTTGATTGGTTTTGTGAGCATGTAATTGCTCCCTCTATGATTCCCTCCGACTATGCTCTCAGGTTGTGCAGCTTCCACCTCAGGTAGGCGGCGTACAATTCGGCGGGATCATCCGCAAAGAGTTCCGTATAGCCGCATTCACCACAGATATTGGCTTTCAACCGCGCATAAACGGCTCCCCGGAAAATCACGGCATCCGGATCTTCGAACCCCACATGAGCTTTCAACGTCCCGTCTGAGTGATGCCCTTGGTCGAGCATTTGCACGCCCGGAATCATCTTCTCCGACCCGCAGTTCTTGCATTTCAAATCCATATGGCCAACCCTCCTTTCACCGGCTGAAATTCCCCGATCCGCGTATTCTGTGTATTTTCACCCCGGCTCTGTCGGGGCTGTGGTTAAAACCTACTCCTGCGGCACGTATGGCTCGCCCCACTCAGCCAGCAGGGCCTTGGCCTCGTCGTACTGCGCATCATTCAGCACCCACACTTCGGGATCGAAGACCATCCCGGGTGCCACTTGCGCCACGAATTCATTGCGCATCTCGCAAGCGATGCCTGCCTCCTCCAACCGGCTCTTGATCAACCCGGCCTCCGCACTATTGGATAACGTGAACAGTTTTTTCATAATGCATTTCCCCTTTCAGCTGGTGGTCTACCCCCAGAAGATACCCCAACTCAGTCCACCTGTCCACGCACCGGATAATCCGCTCTGTTTTTCGGAGCGCGACTCTCCGAGTCGCAGTAACATCCGAAAACCCATTTGGGATT
>CAZRGY010000235.1:0-6892 GCA_964599715.1 uncultured Verrucomicrobiota bacterium
ATATCGGCATTTTCATTGCTTTGCTGATAGGGACGGTTTTGACAGTAGCGGCTGCCAAAGTGGACTTAGGGCACACGGCGAATATCGCTCTGGCGTTGTTGATTGCGTCGGTGAAAGCGTTCCTTGTGGCCGGATTCTTCATGCATTTAACCTCCGAGAAGAAGACCATTTATACCATTCTGGCATGCACGGTGGTCTTTTTCATCGGCCTGATGGCGCTTACCGTCATCGCACACTATGATGTCCCGGTTCTGCCGGGGCGCTAAAACAGCATGTCACTGAAAGCATTTCATATCGTATTTGTCTCCGCCTCTGTGCTGCTGGCCTTGGGCGTAGGGGTGTGGGGGCTTAACCATTACTTCAAGGACGGTGGCAGCCTGAATCTGGCCTTGGGAGCCGGTTCCCTCGTCACCGCGGTTCTACTGGGCGTCTATGGACGTTTCTTCCTGAAGAAACTGAAAAACATCAGCTACCTGTAAATGATGCATCCGGTGAAAAGACTGACCGTCGCGGTGATCGCGCTAGTGATGACCCTGCTACCGCAGGCATTGCTGGCCTGTACGGTCTGCGCGGGGGATAAGAATTCCCAGATGGGCAAAGCCGCTGATGCAGGAGTGCTGACCTTGTTGCTTATCATAATGGCGGTGTTGGCCGGGGTGGCCACGTTTTTCATCTATATCGTCCGTCGTACCGCTCGCATGGAGCAGCTCGGACAAAATACCAATTCATCTGCCTCTTCTAAACTTGTTTTGACCAATGACTGAACTAGTTGCCACAATCAAAAAGTTCCTCTTCATGCCGGTGCTCGCCTCGGAGCATGGAAGTGACGTGGATCATTTCATCATTTACGTGCATCTCTTGATGGGCGTGCTCTTCGTCGGATGGTTCAGCTACTTCCTTTATACGCTGTTCCGTTTTTCGGCCAAAAAGAATCCGAAGGCGGACCATTTGGGCGTGAAGTCGCATGCTTCGAGCTACCTTGAAGTAGTGGTGGCCATGGTGGAGATCGCATTGCTGGTCGGTTTTGCAATCCCGCTTTGGGCGAAGGTGGTGGACGATTTCCCGAAGGAAAGCGAATCGACAGTGATCCGCATCACGGCACAACAGTTTGCCTGGAACTCCCGTTATCCGGGCAAGGATGGAGTATTCGGCAAGCAGGACCTCAAGCTGGTGGATGGCAGCAACCCGATGGGTTATGTCCCGGATGATGCGGCCGGGAAAGATGATATCGTGCCGCCGCTGAACGACATCTACGCCCCAGTCAACAAGCCGGTCATCATACAATTGAGCTCGCTGGATGTGATCCATTCGCTGTCGATCCATCCGTTCCGGATCTGTCAGGACGCCATTCCTGGGCAGCAAATCCCCTTGCATTTCCTGCCCAACAAGGAGGGACGCTACATGATCACTTGTGCGCAGTTGTGCGGTAATTCGCATTATTTCATGCGGGGCTACTTCACGGTGCTTTCGCAGGATGATTATGACAAGTGGCTGAGTGAGAAGTCTGCTACTGCCGGTGCGGCGGCTGGCGGATTTGAGTGATCCAGCTGCTGAGTGACAGTGATTTACCGTTCGGCGGCTTTCAGCCGCCGAACGCATTTAAATGGAAATGAAATCAGGCATGCGTCCAATCCAGTTTGTTGTGTGGAGCGGACTGATGCTGATTATCCTGATCATCGTCGCGGCATTTGTGGCTGAGCAGCGTCGTGGGGGAGGCGTAGAGATTCAGGCGAGCGGGTTTCCAGTCTATGGAAATGTCCCCGAGTTTTCCGTCACCAACCAATTCGGCGAAGTGGTAACGAAGGAGAGTTTGGCGGGTAAATTATGGGTGGCCAATATCATCTTCACCCGCTGTCCCGGACCTTGTGCGCAGATGACCCGTCAAATGGCGGCATTGCAGAAAGCCGTGCCGGCGGACTGGCCGGTGCAATTCATCTCCCTGACGACCGACCCGGAATTCGATAATCCGGCAATCCTGAGCAAGTATGCCACGAAGTTCGGTGCCGACCAGAAGCGGTGGTGGTTTCTGACGGGCACCAAGCGGTCCATGGTGGACTTGGCGGTGAAAGGGTTGATGTTGACCACCATCGA
The DNA here is from genome assembly GCA_964599715.1 of uncultured Verrucomicrobiota bacterium. Lineage (GTDB taxonomy): Bacteria > Verrucomicrobiota > Verrucomicrobiia > Limisphaerales > JAEYXS01 > JAEYXS01. The sequence continues at coordinate 2,092 of CAZRGY010000235.1, forward strand.
CAAACCGGAAGAGCAGCGTGACCTGCCGGAAGACCTTTTCATCCACAGCAGCATATCTGTTCTGGTGGATGGGCAGGGAAGGGTGAGGAAGACTTTGGAGGCCTTGCCGCCGGATTCAGAAGAAGGTGAAGAACTCGCTGTGACTTACAAGGAAGACAGTGTGAAGCGGATGAAGGATGCGATTGAGCAATTGCTCAAGGAAGGAACGACGAAATGACGTTTACAGATTTGCCGGCGGTTAACGCGACTTTGAACAGCTTGAGCATGCTCCTGCTCAGTGCCGGGTATGTTTTCATCAAGAAGGGGAACAAGACCGCTCATCGCAATTGCATGGTGGCGGCATTTGTGACGTCCACGCTGTTTCTCATCTGCTATCTCTATTATCACTACCAGATGAAGCAGCATTACGGTGAAGCGCACACGAAATTCCTGGAGCCCGCCTGGTTTCGTCCGATCTATCTCACTATTTTGGTCACCCACCTGATCGGGGCAATCGCGATCGTTCCCATGATCTTGATGACGTTTTACCGGGCTATCAAAGGTGATTTCGAAGCCCACAAACGGATAGCCCGCTGGACTTGGCCCGTGTGGATATATGTGTCGGCGACGGGAGTGCTTATCTACTTCCTGTTGTATCAGATTTTTCCGCAGAAATAGGCCGCTGAAATACTTGAGGGGCCAGAAAAGAAAATCCCCGCACTCGTGCATAAGTGCGGGGATAATGCAAAGCGACAGCTTATTTTTTCTGTTCGGTGGCTTCTTTCAGACGACGAAGAGCGTCACGCACGGTCGCTGCGGTCTCGTAGTCTTCACGCGAGACTGCCGCGTTGAGTTCATCTTCCAACTTTTCCAATTCGGAGCGAGGGCGTTGCAAACGGACCTGTTCATGCCAGTCTCGCAGGGCGCTGAGTTCACCGCTGGATTCAAGCAAGTCTTCCCGCTGATGATCGCGATAGAAAGCGGTCAACTGTTCCATGGCTTCCTCGATAGCAGCCACGGCTTCTTCGTGGTTTTCCGTAGCGATTGAGCTTTCGCCCAAGGCGCGCGTGCGCATCAGGATAAGTTGGGGAACGAATTGCTTCACCGACCAGGCCATATCGTCTGATTCGGCGAACTCATCCACGAAATCAAAGACTTCCAGATTGCGATCAGCATCACGTAACACCCCGTCAAAATCCTTCAGCTGATAAAGGCAGATGTAGCGATGGTGATACTGAATGGCTTCCTGTTGCAGCTTTGAGCAATCCTCATTTGTGAGCACAAAGTCGGTGTCGTCACCGTCATGCTCGGCACGGTATTTTTCCAAGCGATCGACATAGTATTCCAACAGCGATTCGTGACCGAAAGGCTGTTTTCCATCGGGACGACCTTCCGCATTCATCTGCAAAATGCCCAAGTCGACGCGAAGCTGGATCTTCTCCATGCCATCGCGGCCTTTGATGCGGCGCACACTGATCTCGCCCGGTTTGTAATCCCACTTCGACAAGAGGTGAGAGATGTCAAAACTCATGGGGGAAATATGTTCTCAGAGTGCTTGCGAGTCAATAAAGTGAACCACTGAGTTCTACACAATCTGCGGGGAGAAAACTTGGAGTGTTTCCAAAACGGCTTTCGTCCGGGCGACTTCGTGGGTGCGGAGCAGATCGGTTTTTCCTAGGGCAGCGAGTACGGCAAAAAAAGGTTCAGCACTGCGGACTTCCTCGCCGAAATACTCAAAGGCATGGGGCAGGGCGTGGCAGGTGGGACAACCCAGAGTGCGCAGGCGGAAAGTGTTCAGAAAGGTCAGCATCTGATGACGCACCCGGATGGCGCTGTCTTGCAGGTTCCGATAATAAAAGCCTAGGCCGGGATCGATGATGATCTTTTTCGCTCCGCACCGTTGAGCTAGCTCGATACGACGGGCGAAGTAATCGTGCATGGCTCCCACGGAGTCATTGGTAATATCCAGGTCGCCGACCTCACGAACATTCTTTCCAGCCACAAAGCAAATGATGACGGCAGCATCATGGTCCGCGACGAGCCGGTAGATGTCAGAATTGTCGGTCTCGCCAGTTAGGTTGATGACGGCGGCACCCGCTTCAAGGGATGCCCGGGCAATTGCTGGAGAATAGGTTTCAATAGAGACAAGTTGTTGGGCCGCCGCCATTTCCTTAAGGAGAGGCAAGAGCAGGCTTTTCTGTGCCAGATCATCCACCCGGGCGGCATGTGCGAGGGTGGATTCTGCCCCGACATCAATGAGGTCAGCGCCTTGGGCAGTGAGGATGTGCGAGCGCTGAATTGCCTGTTCGAGGTTCAGGCAAACGCTCTCGCGATACCATGAATCGGACGAGAGATTGATCACGCCCATGATGGCCGGGCTTTCGTTGAAGGCGAAAGAGCGGCCACGCAAGGTGAAGGGCTCCACGGCAGCTTGGGCGGCGAGGCGGTTTTTCTCCAACAATTCCGCGAGATGTTCCAGTTGCAGCATGGCGAAACGAACTGTTGGCAGAAATTCCGACGGGGTCAACCCGCTGGGAGGAAAAGTCCTCCCGGTTAAAGATGGTACGCCCGGCGTGAGTCGAACACGCGACAACCTGCTTAGAAGGCAGATGCTCTATCCAACTGAGCTACGGGCGCGCCGGAATGAAATTAGTGAAGTAGCGGAAAAGGGCAAGTCTGCTGAGCCCGTTTTTTGATCAGTAAATTCTTCTCGGGCTTTGTTTTGCATTTGCCAGTGGGTGCAGACAAGATGTCCGGAGCCTTAGCATTCAAATTACTGTGATCATGGAGTGGTATTACGCAGAGGGTAAAGAACAGAAGGGACCGGTCAGCGAAGAGCAGTTCGCGGAGCTCTTACGCACTGGAGTGATTCAACAACAGACACTCGTCTGGCGGGAGGGGATGAGTGCCTGGAAACCGTATGGACAGATAGTATCAGAGAGCCAGCCGTCAACTTCTTCCGGGCCAGCATCACAGACCGCAGGGACGGCGGACGCTCATACTCCGGCTCCGTTTTCCGGTGACAATCTCGCGAGTGCAGAGAAAGGTCGTGAAGTTGCCTTGGCAAAGGTGAAAGGGCCGGCAATCTGCTTGATAATCTACGCCTGTCTGATCGGCGGAATGGCTTTGCTGAGTCTGCTGGGGGTGATGACGGATGCAGGTATGCCGGATATGTCCAAAATGGATCCGGAGATGGCGGAAATGGTGAGGAAGATGCAGGGGCCGGTCCAGATGGTAACATCGTTGCTTACCATCGTGGTGGCGGCAGGCGTGCTTTTTGGCGGCCTGCAGATGCTTAAGCTCAAAAATTATGGATTTGCCATTGCCGCCGCGATTTGCGCCTGCCTGCCATGTGCCTGTCCCTGCTGCTTTATAGGGATCGGGTTTGGCGTCTGGGCGTTGACGGTGCTGAACCAGCCAGATGTGAAAGGGCAGTTCAACTGAAGCGGCCTTAATCCGAGATTAGTCCGTGAAAAATTTTGCATTTTGAGTGGCGCTGTTCCAAGCTCTTCACGCATGACGCAACCGCTGGCGTTTGTCCTTTATGAAAGTCTCCTGCCCGGCAGCCAACTGGCGAACCGGTTGCGGGATTTAGGCTATCGGGTATCGACGGTTCCTGATGCCTCACAGCTGTTGGCGCAGGCGGAGGAGGAAAAGCCGATGGTGGTGGTGATGGAGGTGTTTGAGTCAGCGGCAGATGTCTGCGCTCAGCTCGGTGCGCTGAAGCAAAATCCGGCTACATCTCACATCCCGGTGATCGCGTATTTTTCCCCGAAGAACAAAGATCTGCAGGCTGCGGCAACGCAAGCCGGGGCAACTTTGGTGGCGGGTGATGCGGCTTTGCTGGGACAGTTGCCGCGGTTGCTGGAACAAGTCCTTGAAGTAGAGTAACGGTTTCTTCGTCTGTATCTATTATGAGTCTTCCTGAAGTGAAATTGTCTGCGGGCATCCATGTGATGCACCTGTTCTACAATATTGACCGCCTGCGTTGGAGCCAGTTGCCGGAGGGGGAAAGCAAGGCGGCATTGACCCGATTGGATGCGATTGTGGCAGCCAATAACCAGCCTTGCCAGCCGAGGATATCGACGTACGCAACGGTTGGCGGGCGGGCGGATATCGCGTTCATCCTCTATGCGGCTGACGGCGGGAAGCTGGCACAGATGCATCGCGAATTGGAAGCTGCTTTCCCAGCGGGGAGCTTACAACGGGTTTACAGCTATGTGAGCATCACCGAGTTATCCGAATACGGCTCCACGGAGGAGGATTATAAGCAGATGCTGATCCGGGGCGAGAAGCTGCAGCCAGGCACGGAGGCTTTTGACAAGCGTTTCGCCGAGATGCTGGAAAAGAAGAAGGAATACGAGCACTACCGGCTTTACCCGGAGTTGCAGGATTGGGAAGTGATGAGCTTCTACGGGATGAGCAAGCGGCGTGAAGGGAACGATAATTGGTATAGCTTGGATATGGATGCCCGGAAAAAGCTCATGGGTGGTCATGCCCGGGTAGGGCGCAAATATGGTGGCCGGGTGAGCCAGTTGATCACCTCTTCCACCGGATTGGATGATTGGGAGTGGGGGGTCACTTTGGTGGCACACCAGATGGATGCCCTGCGGGATATCGTCTATGAGATGCGATTTGACGAAGTTAGCGCAAGATATGGCGAGTTTGGGCCGTTTTACATCAATTTGAGGTTGGGTTTACCAGCTATCTGGGAGCACCTGAAGCTGTGATTTGACCTGATTTCGGGCATATAGCCATTTCTGCCTATTAGGCGGTCTCAACTTGACGATTTTGGAGCAGGGTAGCTAAATCGTCTTAGTTC
>CAZRGY010000236.1:0-680 GCA_964599715.1 uncultured Verrucomicrobiota bacterium
GGGCACCAGCGTGGTGGATTGGGCCGAGGCGGGCGACAAGATGTTCGTCATCCCTCCGGTCGGCAAGTTCCTCCCCGTTTTCGATCCCCCGGACAAGCATCTCATCTGCGTGGCTGGCGGCTCGGGTGTGACGCCTTTCCGCGGTTTCGTGCGGGAAGCCACCGCCCGTGGCCTCCACACCAAGATCACGATCCTCTACACGGTCCGCACGCCGATGGACATCATCTTCGAGAAGGAGTTCCGCGAACTCGAAGCGAAGAACCCGCATTTCAAGTTCCACGTCACCTGCACGCGTCTCGCGCCGGATTCTGACTGGGCCGGTCGCCGAGGTCGCATCACCCCGGAATGGGTGAAGAGCTTCGTGACCGATGCCGCGAACACCGTCTTCTACGCCTGCGGCACCAACGCCATGGTGGAAGCCGTCGAGCAGCTCGTCCGCGAAGACCTGGGCCTGCCCAAGGAACAGATGAAGCTGGAGAAGTGGGGCTGATCTGAAGCATTATCAAAAGGCGGCGTTGGATCATTTCCTGCGCCGCCTTTCTTGCTTTTACCGCTGGTTCTCCGTTAGCGTTCCTCCCATCATTACAAAACGTCTAGCTTAACATGTCCGCCGAGTTGAAACGCACACCCCTCTTCGCCACTCACCAATCCCTGAATGGCCGCCTCATCGAGTTCGGCGG
>CAZRGY010000236.1:690-6879 GCA_964599715.1 uncultured Verrucomicrobiota bacterium
ATCATGGATGAACATCATACTGTGCGGAGCGCCGCCGGTCTCTTCGACATCTGCCACATGGGCGAGGTCTTCATCAGCGGCGCGGGAGCCCGTGATTTCTTGAACTGGCTGCTCACCAATGACGTCAACAAGCTCGTCGTCGGCCAGGGACAATACACCCAGATGTGCCAGGAAGACGGCGGCACCGTGGATGATCTCTACCTCTACCGCCTGACGGATAAGGAATACCTGCTCATCATCAACGCCTCCCGTATCGACGACGATGTAGCATGGATGCAAAAGCAGCTCGCCGCCTTCCCGCAACAGCACCTCATCAGCTTCGAAAATCGTTCGGACAAATACGGCGCTATCGCCCTGCAAGGCCCCAAGGGCGTGGAGTTCATCAATGAAGTTTTCCCCGGCGGCTCCCATGCGGGCACCCATGTGCATCGTGTGACCGATCTGCAAAAGAACCAGATCGCCACCTTCAATCTCAAGGACACCGGTTCTCTCTGCTGGGTGGCCCGCACCGGTTACACTGGTGAAGACGGCTTTGAAATAGTCACCACTGCCTCCAAGATTTTGGAAGTGTGGGACACCTTGATGAAGGCGGGCAAAACCCACGGTCTGAAGCCCGCCGGATTAGGCGCGCGCGATACCCTCCGCACCGAAGTCTGCTACCCGCTTTACGGCCATGAACTGGATGACAAGACCAGCCCGATTGAGGCTGGCCTAGGATTCTTCGTCTCATTTGAAAAGGGGCCTTTCATCGGTCACGACGCCTTGCTCGCGCAAAAGACCAACGGTCCGCAAAAACGTTGCGTTGCCTTCAAGATGACGGACAAATGCGCCCCGCCCCGCCCCGGCTACACCGTGTGGAATGGCGAAACACAGGTCGGCCAGGTCGTCAGCGGCACCTTGAGTCCCAGCTTGGGCGCCGGTATCGGCCTCGCCTACGTGAAGCCGGAACTCGCCAAGAAAGACACCGTCATCCACATCGACATCCGCGGGAAGAAGTATGCCGCGCAAGTCGTCGCCAAGCCCATTTATCGAAAAGCTGTTTGACCAACGCGCGTTCCCTGATTTCAATCCCTCAACTTTATTATGTCCAACGTTCCTGCTGATCTGAAATACGCCTCCTCGCACGAATGGGTGCGCGTCTCCGGTGACACCGCCACTGTCGGCATCACGGACCACGCCCAGGCCGAGCTCACCGATATCGTTTTCGTGGAACTCCCCACCGTTGGTCGCAAGCTCTCCACTGGTGAAGCCTGCGCCGTGGTGGAATCCGTGAAGACCGCCAGCGATATCTACTCGCCCGTTTCCGGTGAGATCACCGAGGTGAACCAGGCCATCGTAGATAATCCCGCATTGGTAAACCAATCCTCCTTCGAGGATGGCTGGTTCTTCAAGCTCAAGCTCGCCAATCCCGGCGATCTGGAAAAACTCCTCACGCCTGACGCCTACAAAGCGCAGATCGGCGGTTGATCCCATTTTCGCTGAAAAAGCTAAAGCCCCGGCAGTAACAGACTGCCGGGGCTTTTCGTTTTCAAAAGAAACTCACGCCAAACACCGCGCCAATTCCGCCTTAGTCAGCGCCGTCTGCAAAGGCTTCTCCAACGCATCCACTATGCCATCGATCAATTGGCGTAACGAATAAGGCTTCTGCAAGAAACATGTCGGCCCCTGATCTGGCTCATCCAGCCCGACCATCTCCGGGCCAAATCCGCTGGTATAGACCACCCGTAGCTCAGGCCGTTTTTGCCGCAGCTTGCGCACCAGCTCCACCCCCGTGGTGCGGTCTGGGATCATCACATCGGCGAACACCAGATCGATCTCCTGCTGGTGCCGCTGCCACAGCCACAGTGCCGATTGCTCCGAGGTCGCTTCAAAAACCCGGAACCCCTCGCGCTGCAAGATGCGCCGGTTCATCTCCATGAGATGCGGATCATCTTCCACCAGCAAGACGCCAGGAATCCGCTCTTGCGCGATTCGGCTGGCTCCCCCCAAGGGATTCATCGCGATATTTCCCATATTATTTGTCGGTATCCGGTTCATAGTATTTATCAGTTTAGCAACCACCCAACATCACCCTAACCTGGCGAACATCAGCCACCCCATCTCTGTCCCAAGCATGGACAGAGCCAGCCAATTTCACCACCAACCCAAGACATTCGAGTCCAGCCAGCCTCCCCTAATATGGACTCAAACCACTCCGCAAACCAACTAACAACCTGTTATCCACAAATCACTTACGTTATGCTTTCTTCAGCCGGTGAGACATTTTCACCGGCATTCTCATAGGTCTATTTAGCACCGGTTGTGCCACATTGGATTTCGTCTAACTCGTGTGCTATATAACAGGGTAAACCAGACCAGCTTGAACGGCAGAATCATCAAGGGTTTGAAAAAAACCAGTTGACTGTTAAACGGTTTAAATCAATATATCCGCATCCGTTGATATAACGGTCTCATTCAGAGTGACTGAGGGACTGGCCCAGTGAAGTCACGGCAACCGGTTGAAGCGCAATTCAACGTCAGGTGCTAAATCCAGCTCGAAGCGCAGTGCGTTTCGGGAAAAATGAGAAGAGCACTAGAACTAGATTTCACCTCTTCTCGCAACCTCGGGAAGGGGTTTTTGTTTGCCCCTCCCCGGCCGAAGAATAGAAGCGATATGGCAAACGAGAAAAGTTTCATGAAGGCGTTGAAGTGCCGCGAGTGCGGTCACGAGTATCCCCTCACCGCCACCCACGTCTGCGAGTTCGATTTCGGTCCGCTCGAAGTCGTTTACGATTACGAAGCCATCCGTGGCTCCCTCACCCGCGCCTCCATCGAGAGCCGCGCGCAGAACATGTGGCGCTATCGCGAGCTGCTGCCCGTTGCCGGTGCTCCCACGGTGGGTACGCAAGTCGGCTTCACGCCGCTGGTCAAGGCGGACCGCCTCGCCAAGCGCCTCGGTATCCGCGAACTGTGGATCAAGAATGACGCCGTGAATTACCCCACCCTGTCCTTCAAGGACCGCGTGGTCAGCGTCGCCCTGAGCCGTGCGGTTGAGCTCGGCTTCACCACCGTCGCTTGCGCTTCCACCGGTAACCTCGCGAACTCTGTCGCCGCGAATGCAGCTTCCGCCGGTCTGAAGGCTTACGTCTTCATTCCTGCCGATCTCGAACAGGGCAAGGTCGTCAACTCGCTCGTGTACGGCGCGAATGTCATCGGCATCAAAGGCCACTACGATGAAGTGAACCGTCTCTGCGCCGAGATCGCCGGCAAATACGGCTGGGCGTTCGTGAACGTCAATATGCGCCCCTACTACGCCGAAGGCTCCAAGAGCTTGGGCTTCGAAGTGCAGGAACAGCTCGGCTGGCGCATCCCGCAGCACACCGTCATCCCGATGGCGTCAGGCTCCTTGCTCACCAAGATCCACAAGAGCTATCAGGAATTCTCCAAGCTCGGTCTCGTGCCGAACACGAAGTGGAAAGTCCATGGTGCCCAAGCCACGGGTTGCAATCCGATTTCGGCAGCTCAAAAAGCCGGTCTCGATTTCTTCAAACCGGTGAAACCCAACACCATTGCGAAATCACTCGCCATCGGTACGCCGGCGGACGGCTTCTACTCCCTCCGCGTGATGAAAGACACCGGCGGCGCCAGCGAAGACGTCACTGATGACGAGATCCGCGAAGGCATCCGCCTGCTCGCCGAATGCGAAGGCATCTTCGCTGAAACGGCTGGTGGCGTAACCGTCGGTGTGGCCAAGAAACTCATTGCCTCCGGCAAGATCCCGGCGGAAGATTCCGCCGTCCTCTGCATCACCGGCAACGGTCTGAAAACACTCGACGCCGTGGCGAACCACGTCGGCCAGACCCGCGAGATCCGGCCCAGCCTCCGCGAATTCGAAGGCTTGCTGGAAGCCGAAGGTGCGGCGTGCAAAGCCTAACTTTATTATGCCAGTGAATATCCGTATCCCAACTCCGCTCCGCAAGCTCACGAACAACGAAGAGGTTGTGGAGGTCACCGCGACTACCATCGGCGGTGCGATCAATGAACTGCAGACCCGTTATCCCGGCATCCAGGAACGTCTGCTGGATGAAAGCGGCACGGTCCGTCGCTTCGTTAACGTTTACGTAAACGAAGAAGATATCCGTTTCTTGCAAAACAAGGAAACGCCGCTCAAAGACGGTGACGAAGTCAGCATCATCCCGGCCATCGCCGGGGGTTAAGGATTACCATGCCTGCCAAAGCCAAGAAAAAAGCCGCAAAAGCAGCTAAAAGCGCGGCTCCTAAAGAAGAACGCACGCGTCTTTGGCTGATGTATCCGCCCAAGCAGATCACCCAGCCGATCATCTGGCAGATCGCCCAGAAGTTCAAGGTGGTCACCAACGTCCGCCAAGCCAGCGTAACTGGCGAGATTGGAATAGTTTGCTTGGAGTTATCCGGTCTCCGTCCGGAGGTAAAAGCCGCCATCAAGTGGCTGGTCGGCCTCGGAATCAGCGTGGAGCCCGTCGAAATCAATGTAGTGGAAAGCTAGACTTAGCCCACCTAATCACACTCCGATTAAATCCCTGCCTCATTAAAGGCGGGGATTCTTTTTATTGACCTTTGAGCCCAAACGAGTTATGTAAGCTCAAAGCTAAAGAAACGTGGTAAAGACGAACCAGGAGAGGCTATGACAAAAAGAGACTTGGTAGTGCGCATCGCAAGCGAGACGGGACTAGTCCAACAACAGGTGTTGGAGGTTATCCAAAAAACATTGGATTACATCTCTGAAGCTGTGGCGGAAGGCAAGAACGTTGAACTTCGCAACTTTGGCGTTTTCGAAGTCAAAGTACGCAAAGCCCGCATCGGTCGTAATCCCAACGCGCCCGCGACCGACGTACCGATTCCCCCGCGTGCCGTGGTGAAGTTCAAGCCCGGCAAAGAGATGCGCGAAGCCGTGCTCAAGCTCACCCCTCAGCAGATTGAAGAGGCAATCGCCCAACAGAACAACACGCCAGCTGATTCTTCCACGGAGATTTAAGCGCCACTGCACCAGCCTAACTTTACCGCGTGACGCCTCAGGCAGCTGCTTGAGGCGTTTGTCTTTTTTACCAGACTCGCCCGTCGAAATCCGGCCAGGATTCTCCCCTTCTCCGTCATTAGTCATTTACCCCCAAGTAGGCTTTGGCTAATGTCCCCGCTCTGTTTATGGAACGCTTGAAAGGTTTCCGAGATTTCTATCCCGAACCACTGCCCAGCAATGAGCCGTGGAGCTGTGATGCGCGCCAATATATCTTTGATACTTGGCGCTCCGTGGCTCGTCGCTATGGCTTCCGCGAGTACGATGGACCGCCGCTCGAACCTTTGGAACTGTATACGAACAAGTCCGGCGCTGAGATCGTTGGCCAACTTTTCAACTTCGTCGATAAAGGCGATCGTGCAGTATCCATGCGCCCCGAGCTGACTCCAACCGTAGCGCGCATGGTCGCTACGTCTGAACGGGCCTACAAGAAACCGATCAAGTGGTTCGCCCTCCCGCAACTGTTTCGCTACGAGAAGCAACAAAAGGGTCGGCTGCGCGAGCACTTTCAATTCAACTGCGACATCTTTGGCGAGCAGGATAACGCGGCAGATGCCGAGATCATCGCCCTGCTCATCGACAGCCTGCGTTCATTCGGTCTGACGGCGGAAGATTTCGTCCTGCGCCTCAGCAGCCGTCAGGCGTGGCAAGGTTTCTACGAAGCGCGCAACCCTGACACATCCAAGGCATATGAGTTCTATCAGGTGGTGGATAAGATCGAACGCGAAAAGCCAGAGATCTCCCGTGAAAAACTCGCCCCACTCGGCATCGATTATGATGACGTGGTCACTTTCATCCAAAAGAGCGAGCCGACACCGGAACTGCAAGCCGTGCTCGACAATCTCTCCGCACGTGGCCTCAGTGATTTCGTGAAGACCGATTACGGTGTCATCCGTGGTCTCGCCTACTACACCGGCGTGGTATTCGAAGCCTTCGACTGTAAGGGTGAATTCCGCGCCATCGCCGGTGGTGGTCGTTACGACAACCTCATCAAGCTGGTCAGTAACGGCAAGGTGGACTTGCCAGCACTCGGCTTCGGCATGGGTGATGTGGTGTTGTTGGAACTCCTCAAGGCCCGCGGCAAGCTGCCCAAGTTCAGCGCGAACCTGAATGCCTTCGTGATGATCGAGGACGAGACCTTGCGCGCCGAATCCTTG
>CAZRGY010000237.1:0-6834 GCA_964599715.1 uncultured Verrucomicrobiota bacterium
AAGTCCACGTTACCGATCGCACCGGCCAATTTACCCGCAGCACCACGGATGCCGAGCAGTGAACGCCAGAGCGCCTGCGCTTCGGCGTCGTTCGTGGTGGCTTTGAGCGTATCAAGGATGGCAGGCTGGGCATTGTTGAAGTTCAACCCGGCGAAAACCACCACCGCTTGCCGACGGATAGCAGGAGGTTGCGAAGCGGCGCTCAGATTCTTCAAGCCGTTGATCACGGGACCTTGGGCGCCCATGTCGCGCAAGGCATCGAACGCGGCGTTACGGACTTCGCCATCGACTTTGGCGTCACCGGCGGCTTGCAACAATTGCGGCACAAACGCACCGACGCGCCAGATACCGGCGAGACGGATGGCCGCGGCGCGGAGCTTGTCATCCGTGGCCTTCAACAAGGGGCCGAAGGTGGCGAGATCGCCAGTCGGACGCACCTTGCGCAGGCGGGCAGCTTCACTGAGCGATTGCAACACCCGCAAGGAAGCAGGCTGCACGAACTCGCCCTTGAGCAACTGGTCAAACATCCGGCGCAGATCGTCCGGACCACCAGCCTGACCGATGAGCTCGATCCATGGGCCGCTGCCGTTCTGCGGCAGGGGCTTGCTGGCGAAGAGGCTGGTAAGGACATCCGAGGCCAGCGCCGGCTCGACGGCCTTGAGCCCATACTCAAGCTGGGCTTCGCGGCCTTCCACCTGCCACTGGCCGGACTTCACCGCTGCGAGCCAGGGCTCGGCGAGATCATTGATGGTGAGCCAGAGGGCGTATTCCAAAAAGTTATCCATCGGCTTGTTCAGCACGCTGAGCGCGAGATCCGCCGAACGTGCGCCGGGGAACTGGCTCAAAGCGCGCACCGCCTCCAACCGCACCCGCGGATAATCGTCGGCCACCAGCTTCTCCAGCAGCGCCATGTCTTTGGCGGTATCGCCCCCGGTCGTTTTCAACTCAGCCAATTCGGCCAGCACACGGACCGCAGCGGCGCGGATGCGGCCATCTTTCGCGGCGAGCACTTTTTCCAACAACGCACGATTGCTGAGATTGAACGTCTGGTGCAGCCAGAGAGCTTGGAGCAAGGCGTTCTCGTCCTTTTGTTTCTTCGTCCAGGAGGTGAGGTCTTTGGTGACCTTGCCAGCGCCACGTTCCGCGAGCACGCGACGGGCCTGTTCCTGATTGAAATTGTTCGGTGACAGCGTCTGCTCGAACAGCTCGGTGTTGCTGGCCTTGGCAAAGTTCGGGAGCTTCAAGTTCTTGCCGCCCTTGTAGCTCACGCGCCAGATGCGGCCGTGCGAACGGTCACGGCGCGGATCGCGGAAATCCACCTCACCGTGCTGGATGATGGGGTTCGACCAGTCGGCGATGTAGATCGCGCCATCCGGACCCATCTTCACATCGATCGGACGGAAGGAATCCGCCGTCGTGCGCATCACGTCCGGCATCTCTTTCGTCACATAACCTGCTCCTTGATCGCTGATGCTGAAACGGACGATGCGATGCGCGCGGAAGTCGCACGTGATCATGTTACCCTGCCAGTCCTCCGGGAACTGCTCGCTATGCACCACTTCCAGACCGGCGAACTTGGGATAATTCCCCGGGCTCACACTGCCGAGAATGCGGCGGGCACGGGCATAGGTGACATACATGGCGTCCGGCACACCGAAATTGATGCCCCCACCACCGGCTCCATCCGTGAGGAAGGACTGGCCGTAGGAATCGAACTGATGACCCCACGTATTGATCCAGCCGCGGAAGAGGGTATCCATGTGCAGATTGCGCGTATCGAGTTGGAACACACCACCGCTCTTCAGACGGACCACGCCATGCGGCGTCTCCACATCGGAACGCGTGTAGATGGACTGGCTCATATAGAGGCGGCCATCGTGACCCCAGTGCAGCGTGTGCAGATTGTGATGCGTGTCCTCGGTGCCGAAGCTGGAGAGGACGATACGTTTCTGGTCGGCCTTGCCATCGCCATCCGTATCTTTGAAGTGCAGCAGCTCCGTGCTTTGTGCCACATAGACGCCACCATCGCCGGGTTCGAGACCGGTCGGGATGAGCAGGCCATCGGCGAACACCGTGGACTTGTCCGCCTTGCCATCACCGTTTGTATCTTCCAGCACGATGATCTTGTCCGTGGCGGCCTGACCGGGTTCGATCTGCGGATAGACCTCCGAGCTGGCCACCCAAAGACGGCCCTTGGCATCGAAATTCATCTGGATGGGCTTGTGCATCTGCGGATTCTCCGCCCAGAGCGTGACCTCGATATTATCCGCCACCGTGAAATCCGGATGCGGTTGTGGGGTGAACTTCGCCGCCGCCGCACCTTCACGCGGCTTGGCCGCTTGCAATTCTGCCGGAGGGTTCGGGATGGTCAGCTTGCGCAACGCGGCGATTTTCTTCTCTTCCACTTCGATCAGGGGATCGAACTGCGGGATCTCCACGGCATTGCGGCCCTGTTCCTTCTTACGGAAGCCGAAGATGTAAGCCATGTTCGCCGGACGGGAGCGGTGGAAATACCACTCATTCTTGCGCAGGATGACCTGACGGAGCGGTTCAGCGGCCTTGCTGGAGATCCAGGCACCATTGCTGCCAAAGAGGGATTTTTCGATCTCTTTCGCGACGGTGCGATAGCCGGCATCCGTGAGCACAATGCCGTTCTCGGTGAGCTTGGACGGCAAGATGAAGTAATTATCGGACGTCGGCTTCACCTCCAGTAACGGCACGAAAGGCGCTTGCTGGGCCTTCGCGATCTCCGCGACAGCAGCAGAGTAAGTCTTCAACTGTGCATTGTGCTGCTTGGCATCGGGCCACGGCGCAGGCAATTGCTCATGCTTGATGGGGCCGAGGAACAAAAACCGCGCCCCGGGAGACAGTTTCTGGATGGTGTCCAGCAGGCGGTTGTATTCCGTTTTGAACTTCGGCAGCCCGGCCTCGCCATCGAACGAGCTGGCCATGCCGTAGCCAAGGATCACCACGGTGGGTTTCGTCTCCTCGATCTGCTTTTGCAGCAGGCGCCAGCCTTCATTGGCCGGTTCCAGGCCGGCTTGGAGCAGGCTCAGGCCGAAACGGGAATCGCCCGCCGGGGTATCGGCGGACCAGCCGAGATTGCGAAACGTCACGTGGCGGTCCGGGAAACGCGTGGTGAGCATGAGCTCGATCCAGCCATAGTGCTGTTCCCGCTCGATGAATGTGTCACCCAGCAGGACCACACGGTCTCCATCTTTAAGTTCAAAGGACTGCGCCCGGGCAGTGGTGGCGCCGAGCAAGAGGGCGGCCCCGAGGGCCAGCAGCGCGGCGAAGGTTTTCGTCATTTTCATGTGATAATCGATTGGGCCCAAGGTGCCGGGTAATTCAGACGACACTCACGGACGACCATTCAAACTTTGGGCAAAATGTGTCCGGTGATTAAGCCTGACCGGAGCAACGCGGGCAAGGGAGGACTTGGGGAAAGCTCAAAGAGGATGGCTGAACGCGATTTGTCACATCTGGCCATGAAGTTTTGATCCGGCAGTGGGTGAATCATGCTGCCGCCAGTGATCAAGCGGGGTCGGATCCGTCTCAAGCCGGGGGTCTGAAAAATCTTGGCAGCGGCTTCTCGCGCCGCCGATCCCGGCAAGTAAATACCGGTGTTGTTTAGCGACGCCGGCTATGCATGTTACTTCGTTCTAAGTTAAACATCTCCTACACCTCAAACTCCGCCAGCTCGGGCCGGCAATTGAACCGCAATTGCCACATGAAGCATCCGATGCCGGCACTCACGTAGAGCGGGCCGGACTTCGTCTGGAACATCCCCAGATCATACTTCCCAACCTGATGCGGAAGGATCAATGCGCCGAAACCCGGCAGACGCACCTGCCCGCCATGCGAATGACCCGCCAGCATCAGGTCGTAGGTCTGGTTTCCCAGCTTCTCCACCCATAGAGGATAGTGAAACATCAGCACTCGCCGGTCTGCTTTGGGTGCTGGTGGCATCGCCTTGTTCGTGGTCGCCCCGATGATGGCCAGCCGCCCATTATCCAGCAGGACTGAGGCATCTTCCAGCCAGTCCCCGCCGTTCTTCTGCAAAGATTTCTTAATCTCGGTGAAATTGATGCCTGACCAGTCATCGTGATTTCCCGGCACCCCGAAGATGGGTGCCTTGATGCCGCTCAAGATCTCCAGTGTCTCGCCCAGAAAAGATTTCTCCTCCACCAGATCGCCCGTGAAACAGACGATGTGCGGCTTCAGCGCATTGATCGTGCGCACCACTTTTCCCAGCCAGGCCCGGTCGCCCTTGTGATGCAGGTCGGTGAGATGGACGATGCGGGTCTTGGCGTTGGGCAGGGTGAGTTTTGGTCGGGTCACCTTGAGCCAGGTGGGCTCCCACCAGAACGCATTGAGAGCGCCCACGAAAGGCGCCGCCAGCAGCAGCCGCTTCAGCCAGCGTCGTCGTGACAGCTTGCGTGCTTCGGTTGCAGTTGCAGTTTCCTTAGCCATGGATGCCATTCCTTTAGACCGGTCTGTCACGCACCAGTTTTGCCCACCACGTTCTGCGTTCCCCGCTCACAGCCGCTTGACCCGCATCCGCCGGATCTGCAGGTCTGCGCCCCGATGCTGGATGACGATGTATCCCTCGGTCGCTTGCATAAATCCAGCGTGCTTAAACCTGGCCTGCCCGCGCCGCCGCAGCTCGGCATCATTCCAATCATATTCAAGAACCACTTGCTCATTCAACAGATGCTCCACCTTGCCCTTCTGCACTCGGACCTTGGCCAGTTGATAGCCATCTATCGGAGTGCGGCCTGGATTACCCGTGGTGGCCAGCAGGCCAAAAAGCGCCCCGTGCATCCCATCGCGAGCATTCACCCCGCGCGCACTTTCTCCCGCCAACTGCATCTCCGGGCCGGTCAGATAGCTCTGCGGGGCGGCTTCCGTGGACCGGTAGATGATGCCGCTGTTGCTTTCCGGCCCGATGGCATACTCCATCTCAAACTCGAAATCCCCATACTTCTCCCGGGTCATCAGATCAATCTGGGGACCGTTTGGAATGGAACTCAGCAGTCCATCCTCCACCCGCCAGCTATCGGAAGGAAAGCCCGCTTGTTTGAATCCCCGGAAACTTTCCGTGCGGCCCATCGTATACACGTAAATGTTATCCCACCCCTCATTGCCTATGGAAGAGCGGGTGCCGGGGGCGGACGCCGTACCGGGCGGCTCTGCATTTAGCGGGCGTAATCCAATATTGCGGATCTCCACCGACCGCTCACCACCGCCGTCGGCGTTCCAGATCTCAAACGCAATCTGGTCGCCCAGCCGCGCGTGGAAGAGCTCCGGCCGGTCCGCTTCATACGTGGTCGTGCCATTGATGACCTGCAAGATGCGTGTGCCTTCCACCCGGATGCGGATCTCGTTCCAAGCATCCGTGCGCAAAGGCTCAGGCGTGTGCCCCGGCTGGCTCGCGAAGTTCCCGCTGATACCCACCAACATCACGCCATTGTCGGGGCCTGGTTCCAGCGGCATCGCCAGACCGCTCGCGATACCACCCGGCGAGGGCATCGTGGACCGGTAAAACACGCCATGATTCCCTTCACCGGATTTCTGGCCGGACGGCTTGTATTCGAACGTCAGCTCAAAGTCCCTCGCGCGCTCATCCGCTACCAGATAGGAACGCGCGGCGAAACGCGTCGTGGCCTTGATCACTCCGTCCGCCACCGTCCACACATCCGGCCCCAACTTGCTCCAGCCGCGGAGATCACGGCCATTGAACAAGTCTTGCGCACCTTCCGAACCACCAGTGGAGGCACCATCACCACCTTTCGGCCGCATCAAAACAGCGCCGATGACGCCCAGCAGCATCAGAACTGTGGCGGCCGTCAGCAGCTTTGCTTTCCAAGGCGATTTTCGGCCAACCCGTATCTCCTCGACCGCCGCCGCTGGCTCAATCTCGTCTGAACGGCTGGAGGCCGGCAGAGGTGTCGCCATCGGCACGGGTGCGTGAGGCACTGACCGTTGCGTGATCTCCGAAGCCAGCGCGCTCGTCTGCGATTGCCCGCCGAGCTGCAACCACTCCGCCACCGTGGCGGCACTTTGCGGCCGTTGCGCCGGGTCCTTCGCCAGACACGCCATGATGAGCGCACCCACGAAAGGCGGCACCGCGTTGCTCAATTCCAGCTCCGCCAACCGTTGTTCCACCGGGTCCGGCGGCAGGTTCCGCACCTGATGCGGGATGTCCCCGTGATAGAACGGCGGCTTGCTTGTGAGCAGTTCGTAAAGCGTCGCCCCCAGCGCGTAGATGTCATCCGTCACGCGCGGCGTGCGGCCATCCATCTGCTGCGGACTCATATACGCCGGGGTGCCGCTCGTGTTCGCTTTGAGGGAAACGCGGCTCGTCAATTCACTCACCACCGCCGCCAGGCCGAAGTCCGCCAGCTTCAGACGTCCGCGCCGGTCCAGCATCATGTTCGCCGGTTTCAGGTCACGATGGACCACCTTCTCCCCGTGTGCGTAATCCAGCGCGTCACAAAGCTGCTTCGCCATCGGCCGGAGCTGCTCCCACGTGAACAGCCGCTGGGGCTGTTGGGATTTCCACGCCGCAACCGTCTGACCGTCCACGAACTCCATGGAGATGAACGGTGGCTCGCCGGAAAACTCGTTCAGGTCATGCAGCCGGATGATGTTCGGATGGGAGAGTTTGCGGCTGCGCAAGGTCTCCCGGCGCAGATCCTCCAGCGCCCCGGCATCCGTGCGGATCTCCGGCGGCACCAGCTTCAACGCCACATCCTCGTCCAGCCGTTGGTCATGCGCCAGCCAGACCACACCCATGCCGCCTTGCCCCAAGGGCTCGATCAGCAGAAAGCG
>CAZRGY010000238.1:0-6756 GCA_964599715.1 uncultured Verrucomicrobiota bacterium
GTGGCGTGGCGTGTCTGTTGGGCACGGCTTCGCTGCAGGCGGGAGATGTCGCGGTGGCGCCGCAGGAAGCGTTGAAGCAGTTCAAGCTGGAGCCGGGTTTGCGGCTGGAGTTGGTGGTGGCGGAACCACACGTGGAGAGCCCGGTGGCGGTGGCATGGGATGAATCCGGCAAGATGTTCGTGGCGGAGAATCGCGGCTACCCGCTCGGACCGGGCGAGGGCAAGCCGCCAGTGGGCGTGATTGCGCAACTGGAGGATGTGGATGGCGACGGCTATTATGAGAAGCGCACGGTGTTCGCCGATGGACTGACGTTCCCGAACGGATTGCAGCGGTGGCTCGGTGGCTGGATCGTGACGTGCGCGCCGGACATCCTCTACCTCAAGGACACCAACGGCGACGGCAAGGCGGATGTGCGTCAGGTGTGGCTGACGGGCTTCAATACGAACCAGACGACGCAACTCCGGGTGAGTCATCCCACGCTCGGGCCGGACGGTTGGATCTATCTCACGAGCGGGTTGACGGGCGGCACCATCACTTCACCGAAGAATCCGAAGCTGAAGCCGGTGACCTTCAAGAAGAACGATTCGCGTTTCCATCCGCGCACGCTGGAGTTCGAGGTGCTGGGCGGCACGGGCCAGTATGGGATGACCTTTGATGCGTTCGGTCGGCGGTTCACGACGTCGAATCGCAATCCTTTGCAGCATGTGGTGCTGGAGCCGCGTCATCTGAAGCGAAATCCGCATTATGCTTTTTCGGAGATGGTGCAGGATGTGGCCCCCTATGGCGATGCGGGGAAGGTGCATCCGCTCAGCACGGATGGCACCACGGCTTCTTTCATGCCGAGCCTGATGGCGACGCCGCATGCGGGCTCATTCACCTCGGCGTGCGGCAGCCATGTCTTTTACGGTCTGGCGCTGACCCCGATGCATGTGGGCGATGTGTTCGTCTGTGAGCCGGCGCAGAATCTGGTGCAGCGGCAGATCTTGACCGCCGAGGGTTCGACCTTCCGCTCGGAACCGGCGGATGAAAAAGCGGATTTCTTGGCGACGGCGGACAGCTGGTTCCGCCCGGTGTACACGACCACGGGTCCCGAGGGCGCGTTGTATATCTGCGACATGTATCGCCGGGTGATCGATCATCCGCAGTATCTGCCGGAGAACATCCGCAAGACGGCGGATTTCGAGAGCGGCAAGGACATGGGACGCATCTACCGCGTGGTGGGTGAGAAGGTTTCGGCGAAAGACTTGAAAGCCGCGCGGCAGCCGGACTTGGACAAGCTCAAGACGGCGGACTACATGAAGCTGCTCACCACGGATAACAGTTGGGTGCGCGAAGTGGCGCGGCGGCGGATCATCGAAGACCCGTCTGGATTGAGCCGTGACCAGATGCAACGGCTCGCCCGTCAGCGCAATAATCTTTACGGCTCGGCGGCGGCGGTGTCCGCTTCGTTTTCCGTGCGACCACGAGATGAGAATTTCATGCGGTCGATCATGGCCAGCTCCTCTCCAGAGATGCGAGAGCTGGGATTGGCCATCGCGGAGAACAGCTTCCGCGAATCGGACTTCCTCGTGGAGGTCATCAGCCGGAGTGCCGATGACAGTGAACCGCGGGTGCGTTTTCAATGCGCGCTGGCATTGGGCGAGGGCAAGGATGAACGCATTGTCCCACCGCTCTTGCGCATCGCTTTGCGGGATGGAGCGGACAAGTGGACGCGCGCCGCGGTGCTGAGCTCCATTGGCGAGCGTTCGCCGGATCTTTTCAAAGGCTTGGTGGAAGAGGGCAATCGCGGCACACCGGTGAATCCGGTATTGATGCAATCGATGGGCCAGATCCTCGCGGCGAGCCAGATTCCTGAGCGCATGATCTATCTGCTCACGCTGGTGGACCCGAACGCAGAACCCGACTGGCCGATGGCTTTCTTGAGCGGCGTGGCCGAGGGTTTGCGCGGCAAGGTGAAAGGTCCGGCAAGTTCGCCTGTATTGAATCTGGTGGCGATGGAGACGACGTACTCCGCCGAAGCAGCCGCGGTGGTGAGCGGCTTGTTCGAGCGCGCGCTGAAGACGGTGCAGAACACGGAGGCAGCGGAGGAGCAACGACTGGCGGCGATCGGGTTGCTGGCGCAGGCGGATTATGCGCAAGCGGGGGAGATATTGCTGGGGTTGGTCGAGCCGAAACAGGCATCGGCCTTGCAAGTGGCGGCGATCCGCTCGCTGGGGGCGATGAATGAGGCCAAGGTGGCCGAGTCACTCGTGACCCGCGAACGTTGGCGCGCATATTCGCCGCCGGTCCGTGAAGCAGTGGTGGGCACCGTGATGTCGCAGACGCGTTACCTCCCGGCTTTGTTAGATGCTGTGGAGGCTGGCAACGTGCAAGCGTGGTCTCTCACGCCGCAACGGCGGACGCAGTTGATGAAGAACAAGGATGAGGCGATCCGCACGCGCGCAACGGCGCTCTTCGAGAGTGCGGGCGGCGGAGATCGCATGAAGGTGTATGAAGAATACAAAGCCATCCTGTCGCTGAAGGCGAACGTGGCCAACGGCCGCGAGGTGTTCAAGCGCGCATGCGCCGCCTGTCACAAGCTCGGTAGTGACGGCGCGAACGTGGGGCCGGATCTGAGCGGAGTGCGAAACCAGACGGCAGAGGTGTTGCTGCTGCATATCCTCGTGCCGGAGTATGAGATATATCCCGGCTACATCAGCTATGAAGTGGAGACGAAGGATGGGGAGAGCCTGTCGGGATTGCTGGCGTCCGAGACGGCGTCGAGCGTGACCTTGCGTCGGGCCTTGGGGCAGGAGGATACGATTCTGCGCGCGAACATCGCGTCGATGACGTCCACGAGCCTTTCGCTGATGCCGCAGGAATTGGAGAAGACGATGACGAAACAGGAACTGGCGGACGTGATCGGGTTCTTGAAGGGGGAGTAACGCTACGCGTGCTTGCTCGCGTTGATGCGGCCGGTGTCAGACATCACCTTGATCTTGGTGTAGTAGCGGCGCAGGTCGGCGAGGTGTTGCACGGCGGGCTTGCGGGTGAGCGTGTAACCGGTCATGGCCTGGTCACTGCAGAGCGGCGGATCGGCATGGAGCAATTCGCCGGGTTCGAGCGGGCCATTGTCCTCCTGGAAACCTTGGAGCGGCTCGAGGTTGAGCGTGTTCACCGGGTCGGCTTGCACCGCCTCGATGAAGTCCGGGAGAGTAAGATTCAGTTCAGTGATGTGGCCCAGCTCGGCTTCCATCCGGGCCACGAGCCCATCGCGGAGGATGAACTGGTTCCCGAGGTAATCTTGGCCAAAAGGGATATCCGTGGCACCCATCGCCCGGTAGTAGGAGTGAAAGGCGTGATCGCTCATCCACGCGCGGCGCAGGGAGTGCCAGTCTGGATCGCGGCTGGCCCCGCGGACATGCAAGCCCCCGCCGAACTGCACGAACCCGTTGATCTGCTCGAGCAACGCACGCAGTTCGGGCGGTAACAATTCGAACAACTCGGGGTCGTCCACGGACGGCCCCTGAAATGTCACTTGCAATAGTTCCATGTTTGCCCGGCATCCGGTTCACGTTGCGTCAGCGGCCATCCGCAAGTTGCAGACATAATGCCGCCGGGCGAAAAAAACGCGCTCCGGTGTGCATTCAACATAGTGTGACCCCGGGTCCGTGTCGAGAGCCGCCGATACGAAAAGGCAGGGGTAAAGACCGGTGTTCACTCCCGCCCCGTCTCGATGCGCGGGGTGAAGGTGGTGGCTATCTTCGCGTGGGTCGCTTGCAATTCCGCCAGCTTCCCGGGCTCCTTCGTGGCGAGGTTGTTTTGCTCGTAAGGATCATTGGCGAGATTGAAGAGCATGATCTCCTTGCCGATGCTAAGATACTTCCAATCTCCGCTGCGGAGGGCATCTCCCGTCAGCATCCGCCAGAAGAGATCGCGCGTGTAGGTTTTGCCTTCCACCACGGCGGGCAGAAAATTCATGCCGTCCAGTCTGCGCCCACTGGTGCTGACGCCAGCGATTTCGCAAAACGTGGGAAAGAAATCCAACGTGGTCAGCGGCTGGGAACTTACCGTTCCCGGCGGGATATGGCCCGGCCACTGCATCACACACGGCACGCGCACGCCGCCTTCAAACACCGTGTTCTTCACCCCGCGGAAGGGCTCGTTGCTGCCGCCATACTTCGGGTCACCGCCGTTGTCCGTTGCGAAGATCACGAGCGTGTTCTCCTCCTGGCCGGACGCTTGGAGCGCTTGCATCACCTTGCCGATGCCGTCATCCAACGAGGCCACCATGCCCGCAAATTCCCGGCGCAACGGGTCTTTGATCTCCGGGAAGCGCTTCAGATGCTCCACCTTGGATTGCATGCTGTTCGTGGTCACATTGTTGATCGGGTCCCAGCCCTTGGCGAAGTGCGGCGCGGTGTAAGTGAGATAGAGGAAGAACGGCTGCTTCGATGGGCGTTTGATGAAATGCACGGCCTCATCGGTCAAGATATCCGTGACGTAACCGGGTGGCACGATACGTTCGCCGTTACGATACCAGTCCGGCGTGATGCCGTAATGCGTGGTGAAGTAGTCATTGCAACCACCCGTGGAGCCGAACGCGTAATCGAACCCGTGATGATGCGGTAGAAATTCTGGAGCGCCGTGACCCAGATGCCACTTGCCGATGAGCCCTGTGCGGTAACCGGCCTCGCGCAAGACCTCGGCGATAGTCGTCTCTTGCGGGCGGATGCCGCGATGCTTGTCCCGCCCCTCCAGAAACATCAGCGCGCCGAGCAGGTTGTCCTGTGAACGGTTCGGATAGGTGCCCGTCAATAATCCGAAGCGCGAAGGCGTGCACACCGGCGCGGCCACATAGAAGTCCGTCAGCTTCACACCGTTCTTGGCGATGCGATCGATATTGGGCGTAGGGATCTCGCTGCCGAAACAACCCACATCGCGTTGCCCTTGGTCGTCAGAGAAGATGACGAGTATGTTCGGCTGGGCCGCAGGTCGCCAGTCTTTGGCTTGGGCCGGAGCAGTGAGTCCACCGAGCAGGAGCAAGGCAAGCAGGAGGCGTTGGATGTTCATAGGTGATTGATTTTGAGCCTCAGCATAATGCAATTCGCCCGTCCCGGGCAACCATCATGGCAACCTGCACATTACAAAATTAATTGGAATCAACTTTTGCCTGCCTGTCCGCAAAGGTTTATCCTCAGGCTAATAACCAAAAACCAATCCGCGATGGAGCCTCTTCCGCGTGGTGGTAAAGGGATTCAGGGCATGCCGCCCGCGGCTGGGTTTCCCGCCCAACCAACGGAACCGCCATGCAAATTCAAGGGACGCTGGACGTCATCCTCAGCCACAAAAACTTCGCGCTCTGGAGTATCGCGCCCAACGCCACGGTCTTCGATGCCATCAAGATGATGGCCGATCATAACATCGGCTCCGTGCTCGTGATGCGCGAGGGCCGCCTGCTCGGCGTGCTTTCTGAGCGCGACTACACCCGCAAGGTCATCCTCAAGGGCCGCCAGTCCCGCCAGACCATGGTGAACGAGATCATGTCCACCCCGGTCATCACCGCGCCGATCGATTGCTCGATCGAGGAAGCCTTGCGCCTCATGAGCGAGCGGCGCATCCGGCATCTCCCCGTGGTGGCTGAAGGGAAAGTGGTTGGCGTGGTCTCCGTCGGCGACCTCATCAAATGGGTCATCGCCGCCCAAGACGCCACCATTAGCCAGTTGGAAAGCTACATCACGGGTAGCTACGCGTGAGTTGGTCCTTGATGTTGTAAAATGGTGCTTCGGGCTGGCCAACTTCGAATACCTGCACTACTTTCGCTGCGTTTCAAAACGTAGCGCATGAATCTCTCCAAGTATCCCCGGAACATACGGCTGTTTGTGCTGTTCCGGATGCTTTTCAATGCGCGCTTCTACTATCCCGTCTTCGCGGTGATGTTCCTCGATTACGGCCTCACCATGAGCGAGTTCGCGTTGCTGAACGTCGCCTGGGCCGTGGCCATCGTGGGGCTGGAAGTCCCTTCTGGGGCATTGGCGGACCGTTATGGTCGCAGCCTGCTGGTGAAGCTCGCATGTGCACTCATGGTGCTGGAGATGGCGCTGATCGCTTTTGTGCCCGTGGGCAATCACGCGCTCGTGCTGGGCGCATTCCTCCTTAACCGCATCTTAAGCGGTGCGGCCGAGGCGCTGGCCAGTGGCGCGGATGAAGCACTGGCCTATGACTCATTGGTGGAAGTGGGCATGCAGTCCGAGTGGCCGCGCATCTTGGAGGTCATGATGCGCTGGCAGGCCGTGGCCTTCACGGTGGCGATGCTGGTCGGTGCCGCGGTATTCGATCCCATCCTCATGCAGACCATTGCTGGCATGATGGGCATGGAAGGGGAGATCTCCAAATCCCTCACCATGCGCCTGCCGGTCATCCTCACGTTGGGGTCCTCGCTGGTCGTGTTCTTTGCCTGCCTGAACATGCGCGAAGCGAAGCTAGTCACGCCTCAGGAAACGGCGGAAGCCAGCGGCACTCTCGACCTCATGCGCCAGGCAGGTGGTTGGATATTACGTTCTCCGGCGGTGTTGGGATTGCTCCTCGTTGGTCTTTTGCATGACAGCTTCACCCGCGTGTTCCTCACGGTGGGCTCGGAATACTATCGCCTGATCAAGCTGCCGGAATTCTCCTTCGGTGTGATCGGTTCCGTCTTCGCTGCGATGGGGTTTGTGCTGCCAATCATCTCGCGCAAACTGGCGGAGAACCGGGCGCAGGGTTTCAATTTCACCGTCG
>CAZRGY010000239.1:0-3497 GCA_964599715.1 uncultured Verrucomicrobiota bacterium
CTTTCGCGAAGAAGGCGATGCACGATGAACTAGCCCCGGGCACCTTGCGTGAGCCAAAGAACAGCCGCGAACAACTGGCGGCTTACATCACCGATCCGCGCAATGAGCGGTTCGCCAAGGTGATCGTGAACCGCATGTGGAAGCGCTACTTCGGCTACGCGCTGGTGGAACCAGTGGATGATTGGGAAACCTCGAAGGCGTCGCATCCGGAATTGCTGGAATGGCTGGCGCGCGAGCTGGTGTCGAACAATTACGACCTGAAACACGTGGCGGGATTGATCTTCAATTCCCACAGCTACCAACGGGTGGTGGTGCAGCAGGATGGTGACCTGACGGACCCGAAGGTGCGCAACTTCGCGGGGCAATATCGCCGCCGCATGACGGCGGAGCAGATCGTGGACTCGATGTATGCCGCCGTGGGCAAGCGGTTCGATTCCGAGCTGCTGACACTGGACAATGATTCACGCCGTTCGGCGAAAGACTTCCTGAGCCTCGGCGTGCCGAAGCGCTCGTGGGAGTTCACCTCGCTCTCGAATGACCGTGACCGGCCCGCACTGGCGATGCCGAAGACGCAAGAGATCGTGAACGCGTTGTCGATGTTCGGCTGGCGGGAGTCGCGGCAGAGCGCGCTCAGCGTGCGGGATGATTCGCCGAACGTGTTGCAGCCGGCCGAACTCGCGAATGGCGAGATGAGCAATGGACGTATCGCCCGCCTGTGTGACGATTGCGATATCACCGAGCTCTGTGTGCAGAAGCAACCGGTGGAAGCGCTGGTGAAACAACTGTTCCAGCGCTTGCTGACACGTGAGCCATCCAGCGAAGAACTGGCGGCTTTTGTCGAGCATCTCAAACCGGGCTACGCGGAGCGCGTGCTGGATGTGCCGCCGAAGAGCCTGAAGAAAGAATATGACCCGAGCCTGTTGTTGAGCTGGTCCAACCACCTCAACGCCAAGGCCACGGAGATCAAGATGGTATTGGAAGAGAGGGCGCGTCGCGGTGAGGAGCCGACCCCGCGTCTGCAAGCCAACTGGCGTGAACGCGCCGAGGACCTGGTGTGGGCGCTGGTGAACACGCCAGAATTTGTGTTTGTGCCGTGAGCAACGAAAGAAAAGACATGCAAGCTATGAATCGTCGTCAATTTATCCAACGCGCCGGCACGGCCGGTCTGGCACTCGCAGGCGCCAGTGCCTTGGGGCCAAATCTGATCGGGGCGGAAAGCAAGCGGGTCATCTATCCCAAGGGCAAGGCGGAACATTGCATCATGCTCTGGTTGGGTGGTGGTCCGGCGCAGACGGACACTTGGGATCCGAAACGCCTGGGCGATCCGGAAAAGAAGGTCGCAGGCTCGGCGTATCCGGCCATCGACACGGCAGTGAAGGGAGTGCAGATCTGTGAGCACTTCAAGAACACGGCGAACATCCTCGACCGGTTCGTGCTCTTGCGCACAGTGAACCACGGCATCATCGATGAGCATGCGGCAGCGACGAATTTCATGCACACGGGTCGGATGACGACCGGCACCATCATGTATCCGTCCATCGGTTCGCTGGTGGCGCATCAGCGCGGTGCGGTCTCCGAGAGTATCCCGCCGTATGTGGTGATCGGTTATCCGAGCATCATGCGCGGACCGGGCTTCCTCGGGGCGAAGCATGGTTACGTGTACCTGACGGATACAGAAGCGGGCCCGAACGGATTGACGCGGCCCAGCTACGTCTCCTCGTCGCGCCAGGCGGAGCGTGAGGAATTGCTGGGCAAATTACGCAAGGGTTACGTGGCCAAGAACGCCGGCGACAAGACGGTGGCGGATTACAACGAAGCGGTAGGCACGAGCTTCGGACTGGCCGGGGGCGATTTCATGGATGCGTTCAAACTGTCATCCGAGGCATCGAGCTTGCGTGAGGCTTATGGCGAGGAGTTCGGTCAGCGCTGTCTGTTGGCGCGGCGTTTGGTGCAACGTGGCGTGCGATTTATCGAGGTGTCGTTCAACCTGAACTTCATCAACGGCACGGGCTGGGACACGCACAATGACGGCCAGCGGAACCAGCACATCCTCATCCAGCAGCTCGACAAGGCGTTGGCCACGCTGGTGACGGACTTGGAAAAGAACAAGCTGCTCGACAAGACATTGATTGTGGTGGCGGGTGAATTTGGACGTCCGCCGGAATTCGATGGCGGTGGTGGACGCGGGCATTGGTCCAAGGCGTTCAGCGTGGCTCTGGCGGGTGGTGGATTGAAGACGGGTTGCGCGATCGGTGAGACCGATGAACTGGCGAAGCAGATCGTGTCGCGGCCGGTATCGGTGCCCGATCTGCATGCGACCATCCATTGCGCGCTGGGCATCAATCCCGCGCGAAACCTGCATGATGGTGACCGGCCGGTGCCGATCACGGACCGGGGTGAACCGGTGCGCGAGATATTCAGCTAAGGGAAGAACCGTATGCCAGAGCTCCAAGCCCAAAATGCATGGCTTGGAGCTTTTGCTTTTTTAGTGGTCGCGTTTGCGCTAGCACTGACGACATCGATATGAGCGACCCGGAAGCAGAAGAGCTCTTGGCGACGTTGTTGCCGAAGGCGGAAGATGGCGATGCCGATGCCCAGTATGAACTGGCGTGGCGTCAGGCCTTGGGCAGTGTGCTGCCGTTGAATGACGAACAGGCGGTGAGCTGGTTGCTGCGGGCGGCGGAGAATGGCCACGCTCTGGCACAAAACAATTTGGGGGCGCGTTACTACGCAGGCGATGGTGTCGAGAAAAGCTTCATCGAAGCGTTCCACTGGTTCTACGCCGCTTACAAGCAGGGCGACCGCAAAGCCGGCAAGAACCTGAACTCGCTCATCGGTGAACTCTCGGATGCAGACCTTGCCAAGGCCAAGGCACGGGCGGGGCTTACTTGATGAGGTTCAAAGTGAAGGGATAACGGTAGTGCTTGCCATCGCTGGCTCGCAGTGCGGCGACGATTGTCAGAACGATTTCCGCGATCACTATCGCGCTCGCACAAACGGCCATTAAAATCCATGCAGGTATGGCCAATAAGAGCAGGGGAGGAAAGATGAGGCTGCATAGCAACAACGGCAGCGCGATCAATAGGCCGATGACCAGGATGTAGATGGTAATCGAAAGATGGAAGTTTAACGCCGCCTTGCCATGCTCATTCACGCCGGGGATGTCATGGCGTTTCCAAAGCCAGACGACCAGCGGCCCCACAATGTTCCCAAAAGGGATGATGGGCACGAACACGGCCAACGCGGCCAGGTGGCAGAACATGCCCCAGTTGCGCTGCTCTCTCTCAGCAGCTGACGGTAACGTGTCACTGGTGATTTCCATGAAAACAACTTATAACAGACTATTAAGGTCCGTGAAGCAGATTTGGCTCCGATTTTTGTCGAGCTTTATAACGCCCGCCACCTCAAAGCAATGGCCGGATTGTTAGTTTGGTTCATTCTATACATTATGGGTGCAGACCGAATAAGGACTTGCCTGCCCCCGGTCCATTGTTACA
>CAZRGY010000239.1:3507-6750 GCA_964599715.1 uncultured Verrucomicrobiota bacterium
ACAGTTCCGCCACAATTTGAATCGGCTGAAAATCCACCACGTCGGTGGGTTTTCCATTTTGAAGCAACGGACAGCTAACGCACCTTGTGAAAGTTTTCTGCGGCACATCCAACCGGCCACTCGCCCTCGCGATTTGCGAATACATGGGCATCGAGCTTGGCAAATGCACGGTCGATGCCTTTCCTGACGGGGAGACCTTCGTCAAGATCGAGGAGAACGTGCGTGGTGAGGACATCTATATAGTCCAATCCACCAGCCCCCCCTCGAACCATCATCTGATGGAAATGTTCATCATGATGGACGCCCTCCGTCGCTCCAGCGCCTCGCGCATCACAGCGGTGATGCCGTTTTATGGTTATGCCCGGCAGGACCGCAAAGACCAGCCGCGTGTGCCCATCACGGCCAAGCTCGTTGCGAACCTCATCGTGGCCGCTGGCGCGAACCGCGTGCTGACCATGGACCTCCATGCCCAGCAGATCCAAGGCTTCTTCGATATCCCGGTGGACCACCTCTATGCGGCCCCGGTCATGTATGATTACCTGAAGCAGATGGACCTGCCTGACCTTGTCGTGGTGAGTCCGGACGTGGGCGGTATCAAGATGGCCCATGCCTACTCCCAAGTCTTGAATGCCGGTCTGGCCATCGTGGCCAAGCGGCGCAAGAGCGCGACCGAGATCGAGTCCATGACCGTCATCGGTGATATCCGTGGCAAGACGGTGCTGATGGTGGACGATCTGACTGAGACTGCCGGCACGTTGACCACGGCTGCCAAGCTGCTGAAGAAGAAGGGCGCCAAGCGCATCTACGCCTGTGTGTCCCACGCTCTTCTAAACGACCTCGGCATCCAGCGCCTGCGCGCTTCGGTGATCGATGAACTCATCACCACGGACTCCGTGTTGCGTGGGCCGATTGATGGGGTGAAAGTGACGACGCTCTCCGTGGCCAGCCTCTTGGGCGAAGCCATCAAGCGAATCCACAGCAACTCCTCCGTCACCGGCCTGTTCGACTTCAAGGGTGGCCGGACGAGCTAGAGCGGATAAGGAAAATATTTCAGCAAGGCGCATCCGTGAGGATGCGCCTTTTGCTTATTAGCTGAACAAAGTCGTCGGGTCTTCTGCCATGCTCAGGCTGCGACCGCCTTCATAGGTATGGTGCAGCGCGCCTTCTTTCCATTGGCGCAAGCGGTAGAGAGTGGCAAAAGCGAAATCTGGTGCGGCGCCACCCTGGCCACCGACCAGTTCACCACCACGGCGCACATTGTCCACCATCCAAGCCGGGAGGCTCAGGTGATAGGGATTCCGTTTCACTTCGCCGACATGGAAGGTGAGGGCAGTGATCAAGTCGCCAAGCTCGATCGGGCCCAGTTCCACCGTGAGATTAGGCGTGGGCATCTGGCCCCAGAATTCCGTCTCCACGGAATGGCAGGTGAAATCCTCGGGCATGTGCTTCAGCGCGTCTGTCACCAGAAAATGCGTGCCGATGTGTGCGCTGTTCCAGTCCAGTTCGTGCGGGAAGAAGATGACCTTGGGCTGGTGCTTTTTCAGGATGCCGACGATGACATGCACCATGCTCGTCCAATAGACGTTATCCGTCTGGCGTGTCTTGAGCGTCACCCGTTCCAGTCCGCATGGACCGGTGGCTTCAAGACCGAAGCCGATGCAACCACAGCAGTGCTTCAATTCCTGCCAGCGTTCCGCCTGCCGCTCTTTGTTGCTGCCCTGAGTCACGGCGATGTTGATGACGTTCCAGCCGGCTTGGCGCAAAAGCCGCAGGGCCAGACCGCCGATGATCACTTCATCATCCGGATGCGGTGAGAAGATCAGAGCCACCGGCGCATCCTTGGCGATCTCAGGCTTGGGGCAGTTCGGAAAACCACCAAGCGGCCAGGACTTGCCCTCGCGCGCGAGCCGCGCATACGTCTCAACAAAATCGTGATATGGATTCATGGCGAAATGAGTAAGTGTCAGGTTGAGGGAGAAGTGTCAGGAAATCAATGCTTCTTGCGTTGCGATTTGCTCGCGTTAGCGAGCACAAGATTCATAGCTGCGGGTTTTAACCCGCAGACTGGCGTGAGATTCCTCGGCGTCACGTAGTGACGCAAGAAAATCTTCCGTCACTACGTGACGGCATTACTAAGAAGAGAGCACGGCGGCTTAAAAGCCGCCGCTAAGAATCTATTTGTGCCTGACGGCACATGAGCTATTACAAGGGGGCACGCCAAGTATCCGCTACTTTGCTTTTCCATCCTTCAGGTGCTTGTTCAGGAAGTTCACGGAATCGACGATGAACTTCTGCATGTTCTCGGGCTTCTTGAAACCGTGGCCTTCGCCTTCGAAGATGACGAGGGTGGATTCCACCCCGGCTTTCTTCAGAGCGGCATGCAGACGTTGCGATTGGTCCAGCGGGACCAGCGGGTCCACCGTGCCGTGAAAATGGATGAAGGGCGCTGATTTTGCAGTCACTTGAAAGAGCGGGGAGGCCTGTTTGTAGAGCTCCAAATCTGTGCTCTTGGGTTTCACCATGAGATTGTCCACCAAGGTCTGCACCATCGGACCAGCCGGAACGATTTTGGTGAAGTCTGGCGTGAGATCGGCCGGGCCGAAGATGTTGATGACGCATTGAACCTTGCTGGAATATTTCGCCAGCGTCTTGTCTGAGTTATCGCGCGTATCGATGGTGCCAAGCAAGGAGACGAGGTGCCCGCCAGCCGAGGCACCGACCGCACCGATCTTATCGGGGTCGATCTGGTATTCATCGGCCTTGGAGCGGATCCAGCGGATGGCGCGTTGCACATCATCGATCTGGGCGGGCCAACGTGTGATGTTGTTCACGTCATTGGTGCGGACAAGGCGATAGCCGACACAGAAGGTGACGTAGCCCGCCTTGGTCAATCCGCGGGCGCCATCGCGGAAGTCTTTCTTATCACCGCCGGTCCAGCCGCCGCCATGCACATAGACGACGACCGGCAACTTGCCCTGTTGTTGCACCGGGCGAAAGACGTCGAGGAGCAAGGGTTTGCCGCCCGCCTCGCCATACTTCACGTTGAGTTCTTCGCGGACAGCTTCAGCGCTATGAACGCTGCTGACGAGCGTGAGTAGCAGCAGACTGGCGAGGAGGCGTAGTTTGGACATAGGATTACTTTAGCCGAGGCAGGCTGGCCGCGGCAACAGCTTGTCCGTGTCGTTTATCCTTCTCGTTCGGGATGTGGAAGGCGATGGATTTGGCGAGTTCGGGGAATTCCTT
>CAZRGY010000240.1:0-6720 GCA_964599715.1 uncultured Verrucomicrobiota bacterium
AACTGCTCGATGCGCAGGAGTTGGTTGTACTTGGCCGTGCGGTCCGTGCGGCTCAGGGAGCCGGTCTTGATCTGGCCGCAGTTCGTGGCCACGGCGATGTCCGCGATGGTCGCGTCTTCCGTCTCACCAGAGCGGTGGGAGAGGACGGCGGTGTATTTGTTCGTCTGTGCGAGGCGAACGGCGTCCAGCGTCTCCGTGAGGGAGCCGATCTGGTTCACCTTCACGAGGATGGAGTTGGCCGTACCAGTATCGATGCCCTTCTGGAGGAACTTCGTGTTCGTCACGAAGAGATCGTCACCCACGAGCTGCGTGGTGCCACCGAGCTTGTCGGTGAGCTTCTTCCACGTCACCCAGTCACCTTCGGCGCAACCGTCTTCGATGGAGACGATGGGATACTTCGCGCAGAGCTTGGCGTAGAATTCCACCATCTCGTCGCCCGTCAGCTTCTGGCCGCTGCTCTTCTTGAAGACGTAGGTCTCGTTGCCCGTGTAGAATTCCGAGGCCGCCACGTCGAGCGCCAGGAAGATGTTCTTGCCGGCTTTGTAGCCCGCGTCCTTGACGGCTTGCAGGATGGCTTCCAGCGCGGCTTCGGCGCTGTCCAGCTTCGGCGCGAAACCACCTTCGTCACCGACGGCGGTGCTCAGGCCCTTCTTCTTCAACACCGCCTTGAGGGCGTGGAAGATCTCCGTGATGGCGCGCAGACCTTCGCTGAAGGTCGGCAGGCCGTGGGGCATGATCATGAACTCTTGGAAATCGATCGGGGCATCCGAGTGAGCGCCACCGTTGATGACGTTCGCCATCGGCACCGGGAGGACCTTGGCGTTCGGGCCGCCGAGGTATTTGAACACCGGCTGACCGAGCGCGGCAGAAGCGGCCTTCGCGTTCGCGAGGGAGACGGCGAGGATGGCGTTCGCACCGAGCTTGGACTTCGTTTCGGTGCCGTCGATGGCCAGCATGACGTTATCCACCGTGAGCTGGTCGAGGGCATCCAAGCCCACCAGTTCCGGAGCGATCTTGGTGGTCACGTTCTTGACCGCCTTGCTCACGCCCTTGCCGAGATAGCGCTTCTTGTCGCCGTCGCGGAGCTCGATGGCTTCGTGTTCGCCCGTGCTGGCGCCAGAGGGTACCGCCGCACGACCGGCCGCGCCGCCTTCGAGGAGCACATCGACTTCAACTGTGGGGTTACCGCGGGAATCAAGGATTTCGCGGGACTGGATTTCAACGATAGTTGTCATATTCGGTAATTTATCTAATAAGAAAAATGTCCGCGCATAGTAGAGGCCGGAAGGGAACTTGAAAGCTGAAAATTAGCGACAGACAGGCCAAACTCATATCGGGCAAGGAAACCGGCACCACAAAAACAGTCCGCTCCGGTCACTCGCCCGAGGTACGGTCATTTACCTCTCCAAAAACCACTTACCCCTCACCAAAACCCACCAAAAGCGAAGCGAAAATCCGTGGAAAGAGAGTAGCGCGAGGTGGATTCCCTGCATGGCGGGAGGCTAATCTCCACCCTAGGGTGATTCTCAAATCCAGATGAAAAAGCTGCTGACAACGTTCCTCGTGGCCTGCGTGGTGTGGTGCGCGGAGGCCAGTCCTATCCGTGTGCTCTACCTCGGCAAGGAAGGCACTGACTCCACCAAACACGCTCATTTCCTCATGCGCGATCTCGGTCGCGACGCCATCTGGTTCGATTACCAGAGCGACCCCCAAGCCGTCACCGCCGACTACGCCAAACGGTTCGACGCCGTGTTGTTCGATCCACCACGCAACGACTTCCCGGTGCTGAAAGATTTCCCGGCCAAACGCATAGTGACCGTCGATTTCCCAACGGATGCCGCGAAGTGGATCGAGCCAGAATTCATCGGCAGCGTTCGCAACAAGGTGCTGGAAGCGGTGGGAGAGACGAAGCGCGCCGAATGGCAAAAGTTTCTGAACCAACGCGAACCAGAAGTGCGCGAGCCCAGCCCGACCATCGCGAACTACGAGCGGCGCGCTGAGCCGCTCACGCTGCAGCTTCCCTTCAGCGTGAAGGGCAGCGTGGAACGAACGCAAGTGCCTGCGGACATGCATCTGGTGCTGTTCGCTGCGGAGCCTGACATCGCCAAGCCCATCGCCTTCGCCTGGGATGAACGCGGTCGGCTCTGGGTCTGCGAGACGCGTGATTACCCGCACGATGTCCAGCCCGACGGCAAAGGCCGCGACTCCATCAAGATCTGCGAAGACACGGACGGTGACGGCAAAGCAGACAAGTTCACCGTCTTCGCCGATCACCTGAACATTCCTACGAGCTTGGTTTTCGCGAATGGCGGAGTGATCGTCTCGCAGCCTCCGCGGATGTTGTTCCTGAAAGATACGGATGGTGATGACAAGGCTGATGTGCGGCAGGAGATCATGACCGGTTGGGGCATCGGCGACACGCACGCACAGGCTAACAATCTTCACTGGGGCTATGATAACTGGATCTATGGCTGCGTCGGTTACTCCGGTTACAATGGCAAAGTGAACGGGCAGGATGTGCGTTTCGCGCAAGGCACTTTCCGTTTCAAACGTGACGGTTCAGGGCTCGAGTTCCTCCATCAGTTCTCGAACAACGCATGGGGTCATAGCGCCAATGAGTTCGGTGATCAGTTCGGCGGCACCGCGAACAACGCGCCGATCTTCTATGGCGGCATCCCGGCAAGTACCGTGCCGCGCGGTGTTAAAGTGATGACGGCCAAACGGATCAACGTGGAGGACAAGGTGCACACCATCACGCCCAACTTCCGTCAGGTGGATGTCTTCGGCGGCTACACTGCGGCAGCGGGCAGCGCCTTCATCTACTCGAAGAATCTCCCCGAGCGCTTGCAAGGCAAGGCGATGGTCTGTGAGCCGACGATGAAGACCATCTCGCTCATGGATGTGCAACCAGACGGCGCAGGGTATGTGGCCAAGGATGGTTTCAACCTCGTCGCGAGCACGGATGAATGGATGTCCCCGGTGTTCGCGGAAGTCGGTCCGGATGGCGCGGTTTGGTTCTCCGATTGGCAGAACTACATCATCCAGCACAACCCCACGCCGAGCTACGAGCGCGGTGGTTATGCCGCCAAGACCGGTGTTGGTGGTGCTCACGAAAACCCACTCCGCGATCATGCACGTGGTCGCATCTACCGCGTGGTCTGGGACAAAGCGACGAAGCCCAGCCTGACTTCATTGAGAGGCGCGAGTACTGCGCAGCTGGTGAGTGCCTTGGGCCATGACAATCCACTCTGGTGCCTCACCGCCCAACGCCTCATTGTGGAAGGCAAACGCACCGATGCCATCCCGGCTTTGAAGCAGGCGATCACGAACAGCAACGTGCGTGCGGCCATCCACTCGCTCTGGAGCCTGCATGGCTTGGGGCAGCTCGATGACGCCACGCATCAAGCCGCTTTACTGCACAAGGACACGGCGGTCCGTCGCAATGCGACACGGGCCTTGGGCAATGATGAGCGCGCCCAAAAGATCTTCTTCAGTGCCGGTGTAGTGAGCGACCCGAATCCCGTCACCAAGCTCGCCGCCTTCGTGAAATTGGCGGAATTTCCGACCAGCAAGGATATCCAGACCGTTGCCGGTAGCCTGGCCAAGAACACCAGCCTTCGCGCGGATGAATGGCTGAATGATGCCGTGCGTCTGGTGGCTAAGAAACACAATGCGGAGATCCATCGTGAAGGGCCGAACCTGCTGCCCAATCCGGGTTTTGAAGAGGTCGGCCCGGATGGTTTCCCGGTCGGCTGGAAACGCCGCGACTACATGCGGGGAGATCGGGCAAGCGAAGCGGAGTGGGCGCTGGTGAAGGGCGAAGGCAAGGTCCGCAGTGGTGAATCCGCCATGCGCATCATCGCCCGCAGCAAGAACAACCAGGCGATCGACACCAGCTTCTTCGCCGATGTGGCCTTGAAGCCGAACACGCAGTATCGCCTGAGCGCCTGGATCAAAACTCACGCCTTGCGTGGTGGCAAGGTGAGCCTGAATGACCACATCGGCCGGGCTGAAACGGACAAGATCACCGCCCGTGAATCGGACTGGACTGAAGTGGAAGCCGTGTTCAACAGCAAGGACCGGCCGCGTGCGAGCATCAACATCCTGTTCGTCGCCGCCGGTGGCGACGGTTACTTCGATGACGTGAAGCTCAGCGAGTTATTACCCCTTGAGGAAGAAACCAGGCTCGTCGCCGGTGATGTTAAGCGCGGCGAGGAGATCTTCCACAAACACGCGGCCGCTTGTGTCCTCTGCCATGCGCTTAAGGGCGAAGGCAGCACGGTGGGGCCAGCGCTGGACGGCATCGCGTCCAAAAAAGATGCCGCCTACATCAAACAAAGCCTGCTCGATCCGAGCGCTGTCCTCGCACCGGGTTATGACCAGCTGGGACTTTCTCCAATGCCGCCGATGGGCGATATCTTCAATGCGCAGGAACTGGCCGACATCCAAGCATACCTGCAAACGCTGAAGTAAAGCGGGCCGCGTGCTTGAATCTTAGCGCAGGTCGGTGACCTGCCGTGTCGCCGACTGGCAGTCGGCGCTACTGGCGTGGGCGCATCCTGGCAACATGGGAAATCGGGGAGGAGAACAGTTCTCCTCTTTTCAGCCGCCCGGGGTTCTGCTTAGCTTGGCGGTATGCAACCCCGTATCCTGTCTGCTGTGAGCGCATTGCTGCTGCTTTGCGCCCAATCCCACGCCGCCGATGCCAAGGCCAAGGATGATAAGACCAAAGCACCGGGCCAACGCCCGCCTACCGAGGCCAATGTCCGCTACGGCACGCATGAGCGGAATGTGTTGGATTTCTACAAAGCCGCCTCGGACAAGCCCACGCCGCTGGTATTCTACATCCACGGCGGTGGCTGGCTGAACGGAGACAAGGCCCGGGTGGGCGATCTGGAGAAGTATCTAGCGGCGGGCATCTCCGTAGTGTCCATCAACTATCGCTACACTTCACTGGCACAGGACGTCGAGCCGCCGGTAAAAGCACCGCTCCATGATGCCGCGCGGGCATTGCAATTCGTCCGCAGCAAGGCCAAGGAGTGGAACATCGACAAGAAGCGTATCGGCGCCACCGGCGGTTCTGCCGGGGCCTGCTCCAGCTTGTGGTTGGCGTTTCATGATGACCTTGCTGTCGCGAAGCATAGCGATCCGATCGCCCGCGAATCCACCCGTTTACTCTGTGCCGCCGTGAACGGGGCGCAGACCACGCTGGATCCCCAGCAGATGAAGGAGTGGACACCGAACAGCCGCTACGGCGGGCACGCCTTCGGTTTCAAAGGTGACAAGGACAATAAACTTTCCCAGTTCCAAGAGTTCCTCGCCAAGCGCGACACCATCCTGCCGTGGATCGCTGAATATTCACCTTACGCGTTGGTCACCTCGGATGATCCGCCGATCTATCTGTTCTACAGTGCGCCGCCCGCCATGGGCCAGGAGCAGAAAGACCCGACGCACACCTCGAACTTCGGGGTGAAGCTGCAAGAGCGTCTGAACGAGGTGAAGGTGCCTTGCGAGCTGGTCTATCCCGGCGCCCCAGACGTGAAGCACAAGAGCGCCAGCGATTATCTCATCGGCAAGCTCACCGCGAAGTAAGCCCTATGCGGCAGGTCACCCTCACGACGTTTGCCGTCATGGCTTCGGCGGTGTTCGCGCTCGCGCTGTTCGCTGCACCCATCGTGAGCCAGCTCAAGCCGCATCCCAAGGCGGTGCCGAATACGCATCCGCCGGGTGAAGTGGACAATCCATCCTTGGTGCCCTTCATCGTGGCGGACCCGGCTTCATTGCCGGGCATCGTGGTGGATGACACGAGCGCCACGCTCGTGGGCAAATGGCAATACTCCACCCACACACCTCCCTATGTGGGCCTGGGTTATCTGCATGACCAGAAGGATGGAAAAGGGGAGAAGTCCGTGACCTTTACGCCGAATCTACCACACGATGGCTTGTATGAAGTGCGGCTGGCGCATTGCTACAATATCCGGCGCGCGACGAATGCGCCCGTGACCATCCATCATGCGGAGGGGGAGAAATTGATGCGGGTGAACGAACAGACGCCGTCAGAGCATGACAAGCTGTTCACGACCTTGGGGACGTTTCACTTCAAGGCCGGCACCCACGGATGGGTGCGCATCTCCAATGAAGGGACCGAGGGGAAATACGTGATCGCGGACGCGATCCAGTTGTTGCCGAAGGCGGCGAAGGAGTGAAGGCCACGGCGGCACAGGAAGTGCCGCCGCAGGGGAAAATCAATCTTCGGAGGTGTCTTTGGCACCGGCACCCATCGCGATCCAAGCGATGATCGCAGGGGAAAAGCAGACCACCAGCCCGATAGGCATCGCCGCCACACTCCAGAACGTTTCAGAACTCATAACAGCCGCGTAGATTGCCGCGCACAACGGGAATGTAAAGGGGAGTTTTCAGGTGAAAAGACAAGCTAAAGCCCTCTTTTAAGTCCGCTTATGAGAAAACCGATAAACCACAGGCAGCTTACCTAAGCGATTTGCTCATCTGCACACCCGGCAAGGGCAGGTTATTGGATAGGAGGATATCGAAGCGTTTGATGACCGCATAACCCGCCGCCGCATAGAGCGGTTCCCCGGCCAGAGTCGCCACCAGATCAATGGAGCGAAAGCCGGCTGCGCAGATGGCTGTCTCGCAAGTCAGCAGCAGGCAGCGGCCGATACCCTGGCGCGCCCAATCTGGATGCACGAAGAAGGCCCG
>CAZRGY010000241.1:0-6718 GCA_964599715.1 uncultured Verrucomicrobiota bacterium
ATCGCCGAGGTTTCGATGGATGAGACGGATTCGCCGCAGACTCCGCCAGAGTTGTTGATCATCCTGGCCGCGCTGGCCGATGAGAAGGTGAAGGTGCAGACCATCGCGCCTAAATTCACCGGCCGCTTCAACAAGGGCGTGGATTACGTAGGGGACCTGGCGCAATTTGAAAAAGAGTTCAACGACGATTTGGCCGTGATCGCGCATGCGATCACCAAATACGGTTTGCCGGGGAATCTGAAGCTCAGCGTGCATAGCGGTAGCGATAAATTCAGCCTGTATCCCATCATCCGTCGGGCATTGCAGCGCACAGGGGCAGGGGTGCATCTCAAGACGGCAGGCACAACGTGGCTGGAAGAGTTGATCGGACTGGCCGAAGCCGGGGGTGATGGACTGACCCTGACGAAAGAGATCTATGCCTACGCGCTGGCGCATGTGGATGAGTTATGCGCGCCTTACGCGAGCGTCATCGACATCGACCGGACCAAGTTGCCCAGTGCGGATGAAGTGGCGAAATGGAGTGGTGACCAGATGGCGAATGCTATCCGCCATATCCAAAGCCATCCGGAATTCAACGCGAACATCAGGCAGCTTTTGCATGTCTCGTTCAAACTAGCGGCCAAGGCAGGCACGCGTTACACGGACTTGCTGAAGGCAAATGAAGCGGTCGTGGCCAAGAACGTCATGGAAAACCTGTATGACCGGCACCTGAAACCCTTGTTTGGCAAATAAAAGCCTAGGGCCAGAGCAGCGTATCCAAGCCAGTTGATCCCAATGTAACTAATCATGAAATCGAAGTCACTCGTTGCTGTTGTCGCCGTGCTGCTAGCCCTACTGCCGCTCCGCGCCGCAGAGACGCTTGATACGATCTGTGGTCCGGCGGCGCTCATCGCGCCAGTAGAGCTGCCGCTTACCCTTAAGAAGGGCGAGCACGTGGTGTTCATCGGCAATGGCCTCTTCGAGCAGATGCAGGAGCATGGTACATTTGAGGCCATGCTGTTCCAGCGGTTCCCGACTCATGAGCTGGTGCTGCGGACCTTGGCGTGGTCAGCCGATGAAGTGAACTTGATGCCGCGCCCGGATGAATTCGGTGATCTGCATATGCATCTGGAAGCACAGAAAGCGGATGTCATTCTCGCTGCGTTCGGATTCAACGAATCGTTCAAAGGGGTAGATGCGGTGCCGGAGTTCGAGCGCAATCTGGCCCGGCTCATCACCTCGCTGAAGACCCATAAGTATAACGGCAAGTCCGCCCCGCGGATCGTGCTCGTTTCCCCGGTGGCGTTTGAAAATCTGGGAGCACCCTTACCGGATGGTGTGGAGAGCAATGAGCGACTGGCCGCCTACACCAAAGCCATGGCCAAGGTGGCGAAGTCTTGCCGGGTGGGCTTTGTGGATGCCTTCACACCGACACTCGCAGCGATGCAGGCACCGAACAAGAAAGCATCACTGACCTATAATGGCATCCACCTAACAGATGCCGGTTATCAAGTGTTTGCGGAGAATGTCTTCCGGGAGATGTTCCACGAGACCGCTCCTGAGCCGCAGCCTGCTATCAAAGCCGGAGTGGAAGACAAGAACCGTCAGTTTTTCCGGCGTTATCGGGCGCTGAATGCCTTTTACATCTATGGCGGTCGGGCCAAACCATATGGCGTCGTCAATTTCCCCGGTGAGTTGCAGAAGTTTGATGAGATGCTGGCCAATCGGGACCGGTATCTCTGGGCATTGGCGCAGGGCAAGACCGCCAAACTGGATGACAGCAACACGACCAAGCTGCCAGCCATCACTGGTGATCGGCCGATCAATGAATGGATGACGCCGGCGGATGAATTGAAGGCATTCAATGTAGATCCGCGATTTGAGGTGAATCTGTTCGCCTCGGAAGAAGAATTTCCTGATCTCGCCAATCCCATCCAGATGCGCTGGGATAATCGTGGCCGGCTTTGGGTATCCTGTTCCACCACTTATCCGCAGGTCTATCCGGGGGAGGAACCGAACGACAAGATCATCATCCTTGAGGATACTAATGGTGACGGGCGGGCGGACAAATGCAGTGTGTTCGCCACCGGATTACATATCCCGCTCTCATTCGAGTTCGGCAATGGCGGGGTGTATGTCTCTGAACAACCCAAGCTGACTTTCATCAAGGACACGGATGGAGATGGCAAAGCGGATCTGCACCAGACGGTGATGACTGGCTTTGGCAC
Organism: uncultured Verrucomicrobiota bacterium; assembly: GCA_964599715.1. Classification (GTDB taxonomy): domain Bacteria; phylum Verrucomicrobiota; class Verrucomicrobiia; order Limisphaerales; family JAEYXS01; genus JAEYXS01. Next base: position 2,208 of record CAZRGY010000241.1, read on the forward strand.
GGAGGATTCGCACCATGCCTTGCATGACATGACTTGGAGTCCGGAGGGCGACCTGATTTTCCGGGAGAGCATCTTTCATCACAGCCAGGTGGAGACACCTCATGGACCGGTGCGGGCGCGGGAGAGTTCGTTCTTTCGCTTTCAGCCGGATACGAGAAAGCTGACCGCCTTCGGTTCTTATCGCAGCACGAATCCTTGGGGCATCGCGTTTGATAAATGGGGTTGGCATCTGGGCAGTCATCCGGTGTTCGCCAGTGCGGTGCATTCGATGAATGCGCCGTATCCGGATATCCATGTGTCGGCAGGTCAATATTTCCCGGCATACAGCGGCACTTGCGGTCAGGATTTTATCGAGAGCCGCCATTTCCCGGATGACCTGCAGGACTGCTTCTTTCGCGTGCGTTACAAACCGGTGAATACGGTGGAGATACACCGGTGGGTGGAGAAAGACAGTCATTATGAGGAGGAACGCATCGGTCATTTGCTCCAGTCTTCCAACTTATCGTTTATCCCGGTAGATGCGCAGTTCGGTCCGCGGGGTGATTTCTATATCTGCGACTGGTACAATCCGGTGAAGGGGCATATGCAGTATTCGTTGCGGGACACGCGCCGTGACCGGACGTCGGGCCGCATCTGGCGGGTGACCGCGAAGGGACGCCCATTGTTGGATCCGCCGAAAATCGCCGGGGCAAGCGTGTCGGAATTGTTGGACCTGCTGAAAGCCCATGAGTCGCGGGTCCGGTATTGGGCACGTCAGGAGTTACGCGAACGTGATTCTGCGCAAGTCAAAGTAGCGCTAGACAAGTGGGTGAAGTCCCTCAATCCGAAGGACAAGGATTATCGCCACCAGCAAGTCGAGGCCCTGTGGGTGTATCAAGGAGTGCGTGTGCGCAATTACCCGCTCCTGCGCGAAGTGATCGCGTGTGTGGACCATAACGCGCGGGCGGCCGCCACGCGCCAGTTGCGCTGGTGGCATCAGGATATGCCGGACGCAGAGGCGCTCTTGCGCAAGAGTGCGAACGATCCGAGTGGTCTGGTGCGCTTGGAAGCGGCAATCACGGCCAGCTATTTTGGCAGCGCTGGCGCTTTGGAGGCAGCGCTGGATGTGCTCAAGCACCCGATGGATAATTATCTCACCTATGCCCTGCGCACGGCGATAGATTCGGCACCGCTCAAACCGCTCTGGAGCAATGATGCGGCTTACATCACGTCGCGCCCGTTATTTGTCAATTTTCTCAGCGCTTCCAGCCGCCCTCCGGGCAAAGGCAATGCCGGGGCGGCGAAAACCGCCAAGAAGACTGAAAAGCCCGATCCTTTTGACCAGTTGAACCCCCAGACAGTCGTGATCGGCTGTGAACCGGAACGGATGATGTTCACGGTGACGGAGTTCAAGGTGAAAGCAGGCGGACCGGTGAAATTGACCCTGAAAAACCCGGACGCCACACCGCATAATCTGGTCATCTGCAAACCAGGCACGGCGGATGACATCGGTGCGGCAGCGAACGAGATGGCCAAGCTCCCGGATGCTTTTGAGAAGATGGATTTTCTGCCCAAATCACCGAACGTGCTCTTTGCCACCAAGATGGTGTTGGAGAACCGCTCGGAAACCTTGCGTTTCCATGCGCCGAAAGAGAAGGGCGTCTACCCATATATCTGCTCATTTCCCGGGCACTATCTGGTGATGCGCGGCGTCATGATCGTGGAATAGAGACTGCATATGAAACGACTTTTTATCATCCTATCGTTGCTCGGCTGCCTGACAACCCAAGCGGCCAGCAATAAGCCGAACATCGTGGTCGTGCTGGCGGATGATCTGGGGTATGGCGATGTGCAGTGTCTGAATCCGCAGCGCGGCAAGATCAAGACGCCGAATCTGGACCGGTTGGCGTCGCAGGGGATGACCTTCACCGATGCGCATAGTGGCTCCTCGGTCTGCACGCCGACACGCTATGGACTGCTCACCGGTCGGTATGCCTGGCGGACACGTCTACAAAACGGCGTGTTGGATGGTTATGTGGAACCGCTTATCGCGGCCCAGCGGCTTACGCTGCCAGGCATGCTCAAACAGCAGGGATATCAGACGGCTTGCATCGGCAAGTGGCATCTGGGCTTCACCATCGAGGGGGCTGACAAGACGGGGAATAGCGAAAAGAAATCGGCCAAATCCAAGCAGGAAAACAAGATGATGGGAGCGCTGCTGGGTGCCATCACCAAGGATGGTCCGACTACTCGCGGGTTTGACACATTTTACGGTTTCCATCATGCCCGCATGATGAAGTCCGTATTTGAAAATGACCGCGTCACACAGATCGTTGAACCGGTGGATATGTTACCTTCGTTGGTTAAGAACACGCGGGAGTATTTGTTGAAGCAGGCCAAGGCAAAACAGCCGTTCTTCCTCTACATGGCACTGAGTTCACCCCACACGCCTATCGTCCCCAGCAAGGAGTGGCAGGGGAAAAGCGGGCTCGGCGATTACGGTGACTTTGTGATGGAGACGGATTGGGCGGTGGGAGAAGTGATGAGGGCACTGAAAGAGGCCGGGTTAGAGGACAACACTCTGATTATCTTCAGCAGTGATAACGGGTGCTCACCCCAGGCGGGGACCAGCAAGCTTGAAGCACTAGGGCATTTCGCCAGTGCCCAGTATCGCGGTTATAAGAGCGATATCTGGGATGGTGGGCATCGCGTGCCATTTCTGGTGCGCTGGCCGGGCAAAGTGAAGCCGGGAACGGAATGTGACAAACTGATCTGCCTCACGGATATCATGGCCACTTGCGCGGATATTTTGGGAGTTAAGATACCGGACAATGCTGGTGAGGACAGCGTCAGCATACTGCCGGCATTGCAAGGGCGTGAGCAGGTTCGGTTGCGCGAGACAGTCGTGCACCACAGCATCTCAGGTCAATTTGCCATCCGGCAAGGTTCTTGGAAACTCGAGTTATGCCCGGGATCGGGCGGTTGGAGCAAGCCGGTGGACAATGAGGCGCGAAAACAGAATCTGCCAGCGATCCAGCTTTATGACCTGAAAGCGGATATCGCGGAGACCCGTAACGTGCAGGCGGAGAACCCGGAGGTTGTCGCGCGGCTGACCAGATTGCTGGAAGAACAAATTGCCAATGGCCGCAGCACTCCGGGAGCCAAACAGGCGAATGATGCCAAAGTGCAGATCATCAAATCTCCGGGCGGGAAATCCAAATGATGGTATCATCGCAGTGCATTAATCTCATGAAACGAATCCCTTCCATCTTCTTCCTCTTCGCCGTAGTTCTGGTTTCTTCAGTTGCGTCATGGACAGCTTGTGGTGCCACCAAACCGAACGTGATCTTCATCATGTCGGATGATCACACCACGCAAGCCGTTGGAGCGTACGGAAGCCGGTTGGCGAAGTTGAACCCTACACCCACGCTGGACAACTTGGCGCGGGAAGGCATGCGTTTTGACCGGGTCTTTTGTGTGAACTCCATCTGCACACCGAGCCGCGCCAGCATCATCACCGGGCAGTATCCGCAGCGTAATGGGGTGTTGGACTTGAACGGAGTGTTGCCGACCGAGAGCCAATTTCTCCCCATCGAGATGAAGAAGGCGGGCTATCTCACTGCCATGATCGGCAAATGGCATCTGAAGAATGAACCGCTGAACTTTGACTACTACTGCGTGTTACCCGGTCAGGGGAAATATTTTGATCCGGAATTCAGAGTGCGCGGAGACAAAGCGTGGCCGAAGAATACCATCCAGACCAAAGGTCACAGTTCTGATGTCATCACGGACTTGACGCTCGACTGGCTGGAGAAGCGGGATAAGAGCAAGCCGTTCTTCCTGATGCATCACTACAAGGCACCGCATGACATGTTTGATAATGCACCGCGTTATGATGAGTATCTGAAGGATGTCGAGATTCCGGAGCCGGACAATCTCTACAACCAGCCGGCGCCAGGATTTGGCTCCATCGCCACCCGTGGAGAGAATGACAGTTTGATCCATCATATCGGGACATCGGTCTCGAAACGGCATCCGATCCGGAACTACGGCCTCGATTTCGAAGTGGATCAAAATCTCTCCGACAAGGAATACACGCATCAGGCGTATCAAGCTTACCTCAAGCGCTATCTGCGTTGTGTGAAAGGAGTGGATGACAATCTGGCGCGACTTTTCGCCTACTTGAAGAAGAACGACCTGTTCGACAACACCATCATCATCTACACCGGCGACCAGGGGATGATGCTGGGTGAGCATGACTACATCGACAAACGCTGGATGTATGAGGAATCCATGCGTATGCCGTTCCTGGTGCGCTATCCCAAGCTGGTCAAGGCGGGTTCGACGAGCGATCTGCTGATCAACAATACCGATTTCGCGCCGACGATACTTACGCTGGCTGGAGCGCAGGTGCCGGCGAGCATGCAGGGTAAGAGTTTTGCGGCGGCGTTGGAGGGCAAGAGCATCCCGGATTGGCGCACAGCGACCTACTACCGTTATTGGATGCACATGATGCATCATGACAATCCGGC
>CAZRGY010000242.1:0-6712 GCA_964599715.1 uncultured Verrucomicrobiota bacterium
ATCGGCTATCTGATGAGGCGAAGTACCCGGCAGCTCTGGACGACAGCAAGGCGGCAGTGCGCTGGATGCGGGCGAATGCCAAAAAGTTCAAGATCGACCCGGAGCGCATCGGCGTGATGGGCGGCTCGGCAGGCGGGCATCTCTCAGGTCTACTGGCTATGACCAGTGGGTTGAAGGAATTCGAGGGCAAAGGACCGTATCCCAAAGAATCCAGCAGCGTGAAGGCATGCATCGTGATGGCGGCGACGATGGACCTGACAGCAGCGTATGGTGAAAAAGCGGGAACGAATGTCGTGGCGTTCCTCGGCGGCACGGGCAGAGAGGTGCCGAATGTTTACAAAAAGGCGTCGCCCATCACGCATGTTCGCAAAGGCGTTCCGCCAACCATCTTCATCGAGGGCGAGAAGGACACATTGAAGATCGGTCGCGCGGAGATGCAGGACAAGCTACGTGCGCTAGGCATCGAGACCGAGGTCTATACACTTAAGTATGCCCCCCACCCTTACTGGATGAGCGAACCGTGGGTCAGCGAAACCGTGGAGATCGCCGACAAGTTCTTTAAGAAACACTTGGGTGTGCCAAAGCACTAAAGGCCGAGCTTACTCTTCTCTCATCAGATGAATGTGACTGGTGTTCTGCGGTAAAAAGAGAGAGGTCTTCCCCGTCGCCGTCAAGGAGGTGGGGATGGAGAATCCCGCTGAGGAAACGTACGACCGGGGAAAACCTCTGAACACGTTCCTACTCCTTTTCCAATGGGAAGCAACTGAAAAAGGGCGCGTTAGATTCCCGGTCACTTCAAAGTCTTAAGGTAGAGTATCAGCGCCTCGATCTGGGCATCGGTGATAACCCCTTCGTAGCTGGGCATGCCGGCATCAGATTTCTCAAATCCCTTCACAAATTTGGCGGCTGGATCCTTGATGGATTCACGCAGATAGGCTTCATCGGCCAAGACTTTGCCTTTGTTCTTTCCACCGATTTCCCGTTGGCTGCCAAAGATGCCTTTCCAAGTAGGGCCGACCTTTCCGAGTGTCGTGCCATCCGTGGAGTGACAGGCCACGCAGCCCATCAATTCGCTCAAGCGTGCCCCCTCTTCGACCGTCACCGGTGTCGCCTCAGCAGCAGCCATGGCGCGCGGGGTCAGATCCACCGTCAATGCTTCAAAGCCTTCCGCGACTGGATTGAACGGTGTGAGTTCGTAAGGCGTGAAGTAAGCGTTGTTCGCAAAAGTCGCCCCGCCTTGCATCGTCAACCCCCACCCTACCCGCATCTGCATGACCGGCTTCATATCTGGAATGCCGATGAAAACACTCTTGGCATCTTTGGCCAGATACACGCTGCTCGGGGCGATCGGGTCCGTGCCCTTGGAACCATCCAGCTTGAAGTGGGGTGAGCCATAACTGGGAGTACGTTTATAGTTCCAGCGCTCCAGCGAGTAACTTGCCAGGTTCGTCGCCTGGGAGGCATCCAATGGCACATCGAACCGTAACAACACCCCTTTGTCCATCGGCACGATCTCGCGCGGCCACGGGCTGGCGGCACCCGTGTAACGCACGCGGGCTATGCCGCTGATCTTAGTCGCGGTCGAGCCCCAGATCTGCATGCCAGTGACATAAAGCTGGCCATCCAGTGGACTCACCGCGCCATTGATGGGCGCAAAACCCAAGTCGCGCGTTAAGCTGATCACCGCAGCCTGAGGACGTGATCCACGCTCATTCATCCGCACGAGAAACAGCTCCGGGCGGTTGTAGCCGATGTGGATGAAGGCATCGGTCAAAGGCCCCATCTTCGCACCGGTCAGCCAGACCTGCCCCACAGCGGAGGAGTTCACGGGATGCGGTATCCAGGTCAACGGCTCGGCGATGGGGGCAGGATATTTCTCTTTCGGTAGCAGGTGGGTGAGGAAGCCATGATACTCATTTCCCTGCAAAATATAGAGCGGAGTGGTCGGCACATAATTTCCCTGCTGATCGCTCACCGTCACCATGCCCGTCTTAGGATGGACACCAATGAACGGCTCGCGAAAACCGTAGCCGATCACCTGAAACGATTTCCCATCGGCGGCGATGCGCAAGATTGAACCATTGTATTTACCGATGGTGGAACCCTGTTGTCCGCCCTTGGAGATGACGAAGGACCCATCCGGTGCGGCCTTAACGCCAGCGGCAAACTCACGCGTCTCGGCAGTTTGGGCATAGAGGTTGCAAAACATCTCATGAATGTCCGCTTCGCCGTTCTCGTCGGAATCCACCAACCGCCAAAGACCGTTGCGGTCATTCACGAAGATATCATCCTTGCGGATGGCAAGACCAAGGGGCTCATGAAAACCGGAAGCGAAACGTTTCCATGTAACGGCCTTCATATCACCACCGAGACCGGAGGCGATCCACACATCGCCATCAAACGTCACGAAGGCCGCGCGACCATCGGTGAAGAACGCGATATCAGCGAAACGAATGTTGCGTTTCCATGGGTTTTGGTCGGGGATGGCGATGTCATCCAGGACGTAAGCTTCAGTTGATTTGCTGAGTGCAGCACTGGTGGTGACCGTCTGCGGCCAACGTACACGCGGAGCTTTAACTTCCGGGGCGAAGCGCGTGGCCCAAATCTGGCCGGCACCACTCAAGCTCATCGTCACCTGGAAACTCACCGACTGGCTGGAGGCATCCACCAAAACAGTCAACAGGCCGTCATCACGGGGAACCACTTTGGCGGCCACCTCACTTTTACCATCGGCACCCGCCACGTATATAAATGAACGATTTCCGACCTCGGTCACTCGTTTGCCCAAGGCCAAGCATAACGTCTGTGGTACGCGCTCAAACTTGAAGGCCCGTCCCACTGCGATATTTTCGCCCTCTTTACGGGTGGTGATGCGTTCCTGCACTCTCGCACCGAGAATGGTATACTCCAAAATCACACCGTCTTCCACCAACCGTACAGCCTTGAACTGTCCTAGCTTGGGATCAATTGGCCCACGGCCTAATTCCTTCACATCCGGCGCGGGCAGACGCGGATCGTCGAGCGAGATTTTCTCACCGGCCTGCCACCCGGGATAAAGACCATTTGCGAACCAGACTTTACCATCGGGTTCAGGAAGCTTCCTTTGGCCTTCAGGCACCTTGTAGCCAGCAAGATGATACGAGCCGTAGGACATCGCCACTGAGGTCACACCCGCGCCCGTCCAGATGGCCGAGATGCGGAGCAGATCGGTATCGAAGCAGGCCCAGCAATCATTCCCGAGGTTCAAAATGATTCCACGAGGAGTGAGATTATCTTCCGGGTAGCCCTCCCCCAATTTGCGGGCCTCCAGCACGGAGGAGAAAAAAGGGAAATCCTTTTCGACAAAATCTCCCCATGGCGATTTGACCTTGGCCTCTGCCGCCGATGAACTGACCGTGGTCCATATCAATACCAATGCCGTCAACAGCGCACTTGTTTGCTTGATGCTCGATTTAATCATGGAAACTGGTGTGGAACCTTAACAAAGACGACGTTTGCTTGCACCACTTGTTTGCTGGATGTGCGGAGAAGATTCTCTTTCAAAAATATTCAGCCTTGGTCATTCCCCGGTGAGCGGGCAATTTATGCGCCATGCCACGCGAGTCATTCGCCGCCCGACACGTCCGCGCCCAGCAAATAATTGCCGGGCTGGATAAGCTTTATCCCGATGCCTACTGCGAGCTGAACAATTCCAACCCGCTCGAACTTCTCATCGCCACCATCCTCTCTGCCCAATGCACTGACAAGCAGGTGAACATCGTCACGGAGAAACTATTTCAGAAATATCACACCGCCCAGGAATACGCAGAAGCCGATCCCGAAGAGTTCGCCAACGACATCCGCCGCATCGGTCTCTATCGCGCCAAAGCGAAGAACATCCAAGCCACCTGCCGCAAACTGCTGGAACGCCATGGCGGTCAGGTACCGCAAACGATGGAAGAGCTGACGGCTTTGGATGGCGTAGGTCGCAAGACGGCGAATGTCGTCCTCGGCAATGCTTTCAACATCAATGTCGGCGTCGTGGTGGATACTCATGTGGGCCGGCTCTCCAACCGGCTCGGACTAACCAAGGAGGCTGACCCTAAGAAGATCGAGCAGGACCTCATGAAGCTCGTGCCGCAGAACGATTGGACCCGGTTCAGCCATCAGCTCATCTTCCACGGCCGTCGCTGCTGTTCCGCCCGCAGTCCAGATTGCGCGCACTGTGAACTTAGTTCGCTCTGTCCCAGCGCTGGAAAGGCTGGGTAAAGAATCACATTTTTCATACCTCGCTTGAAGTTTAGCCAGATGTGTCTGAACTTCTTTGCATGAGCTCGATCCTCTGCTTTGGTGAAATTCTCTGGGACTGTCTGCCCCACGGCTTATTTCTGGGCGGTGCCCCCTTCAATGTCGCCTATCATCTCAAGCAACTTGGCCACGAACCGCTCATGCTTTCCTCGGTGGGCAATGATTGGCTCGGCACTCAGACTCTCAAGCGCATTCGGGCTCGCGGTCTCTCTGATGAACTCATTCATATGCATCCTGACTTGCCTACCGGCACAGTCGATGTCTCCATCGATGCAGCGGGAAATGCCTCCTACGAATTCGCCGATCCAGCTGCTTGGGATCATCTACCGGATACAGAGGCAGTGCTTGAAAGCGCGCAGAAGTGTCAGGCACTGGTCTTCGGTTCGCTCGCGCTTCGTCATAAAGAGAATCGTGCCCTGCTCTACAAGCTGCTCGCGCAAAGGCACTGGCTCAGCATCTTTGATGTCAATCTCAGGCCACCTTACGACGACATCCCGCTAGTGCTCGAACTCGCGCAACATGCTCACATCCTCAAACTCAACGCCACCGAACTCCTGCGGCTCACAGATCACGCACCAGTCCCTGATGTGGATAAGGATGAAACGTTGATCCGTGATAAGCTCACCATCCTGGAAACGGAAACCGGCTGCCGGAATATCTGCGTCACCCGTGGCAGCTACGGCGCCTTCTCACTGCGTGAAGGGCATCTGACCTCCGCCGAAGCTCCCGCAGTCACGGTCAGGGACACTATCGGAGCAGGCGATGCCTTCACCGCTGCTTTCGTCTCTGGTCTGCTTTCCCCGATTGAAGCCAGTGAACCGCATACCCTTCTCAAGCGCGCGTGCACTTTGGGCACGTTCGTCGCCAGTCAGGACGGAGCGCAACCTGCTTATGACCCGCAAAAGGTCTTTGCCAGCCTCTGATATAAAATGGTAACCTTAGCGCCAGTTCACCAAGTAAATTGAAGCAGACCAAGCTCAATGCTGCTGCACATCCCTTTTGCGGGTGCAGGCATTTGACACGTTGCAACTGAGAAACTGAAAATTTATGAGTCTTACAAAAATCCTATTCTGTACGATTTTATTGGCGCTCACCTCGTTTGCCCACGCCGCCACGCCGCCAAACATCGTCATGATCATCTCGGACGACCATGCTTGGAATGACTACTCCTTCATGGGCCATCCGAACGTGAAGACGCCGCATCTGGACAAGCTCGCTGCGGAGAGCCTCACTTTCCGGCGCGGTTATGTGCCCTCCAGCCTCTGCTGCCCCAGCCTGGTCTCGATGATCACCGGCCTCTATCCGCACCAGCACAAGGTGACCAGCAACGATCCAGCCATCCCCAAAGGCATGAACAACCGCAATTTCCAGCGCTCCCCAGCATTTGAAGAAGGACGCGAACTCATGTCCAAATTCGTCGAGTCCGTGCCCACCCTGCCGCGTGCACTACAGCAAAAAGGCTATCTCAGCCTGCAGACGGGCAAGTGGTGGCAGAAACACTACAGTCGCGGCGGCTTCACCCATGGCATGACCCAGGGAGGACGTCACGGGGATGCCGGTTTGGATATCGGCCGCAAAGGCATGCAGCCCATCTATGATTTCATCGCCACTGCCAAAAAGGAGCAGAAGCCGTTCTTCGTCTGGTACGCTCCATTTCTGCCCCATACTCCGCATACCCCTCCGGAGCGGTTGCTTAAGAAGTATCAGGACAAGACCAACTCGCTCCACGTGGCCAAATACTGGGCCATGATCGATTGGCTGGACGAGACTTGCGGAGAATTGATGGATCACATCGACCAGCAGGGCATGCGTGAGAACACCATCTTTGTCTATGTCGCCGACAATGGCTGGATCCAAAACCCCAACGGACAGAACTACGCCCCCAAGTCCAAGCAATCCCAATATGATGGAGGCGTGCGCACGCCCATCATGATCCGCTGGCCCGGGAAGGTGAAGCCGCAGATGAGCGATGATCTCGCCATCTCAATCGATTTCATGCCCACCCTGCTAAAGGCCGCCGGACTGCCAGTCGGCAAGGACATGCAGGGCATCGACTTGCTGGATGAAAAGGCGGTGAAGTCCCGCAAAGCGATTTACGGCGAATGCTTCACCCATAACGCAGTGGACCTGCAAGTCCCGGCTACCAGCCTACGCTGGCGCTGGATGATAGAAGGCGATTGGAAGCTCATCGTCCCCGCCAAGCAGAACGAACCGGACGCCCCCATCGAACTCTACAACCTGAAGAAAGATCCGCACGAAGAGAATAACTTGGCGGAAAAAGAGCAAAAACGTGTGACCACCTTAACCAAGAAGCTGGATGCGTGGTGGCCCGCCAAATAGGAGCGCCAAGCTCCAGCTTGGCGTATTCACTATCAACCATTCACCAACTCCGAGCCCGTCGCGAGCTGCATCACTGCCTCTTCGC
>CAZRGY010000243.1:0-6711 GCA_964599715.1 uncultured Verrucomicrobiota bacterium
GGATATCGCCCCGAAGTCCGTGCCTGCACCACTGCTACGCGTTTGAGAGGCTGTCAACGCTGCGGTGGCAGCGACAGCTTCATTGGGTTGGGGCGTTTCGCTAACTGGAGCAGGGGTTGTGGGCGTTATCGTTGGACTGTTGGTGGTCGTGGTGCTGGAGAGTTCCGGGATGGCTTGTTGCGGTCGGCGGATTGAGGGGGCTTGTGGGGCCGGACCACGATCTATCGCGGAAAAGGAACTGCCCCGGGAAGGTTCGGGATCAGTTTGGTTTCCGCCGCCGCCTTGGAACAGGCTCTTCATTCCCCAAAATAAGATCACGCAGATGGCCAATGATGCCAGCACAACGCTGGCTCGCAGACCGCGTCCGGCAGATTCGGGTGTGGAATTGGATTCCATGGTCATTCAGTTAACACCAGTCAGGAAGGGTGGTTGCTCCTAAAATCCGCTTTTTCCGCCCGCCTTAGTGTCCATTGTGGACTTCGCCTGTTACAAGCAAAGCGGTTGTTGTGTAACGGGATATATGCCAGAGTCTTCCGTATGAGTGAAGGTAAATCCAAAACCACGAATTGCATCCTCTACGGATGCCTTACGATGGTCGTCATTTTCATCATCCTTGGGGTGGCTGGCATCCTTGGAGCGCGTTACGGCTATAAGAAACTGGTGGGCACCTACACCAGTCCCACAGCGGCGCAGCTTCCCGAAGTCACCTATACCGGTGATGAATTGCAATCACTGACCAACCGCCTGAATGCTTTTCAGATGACGGCCAATGCGCTGACCAATGAGGCCACGCTCAAGCTCAGTGCCCGTGACATCAATATCCTGATCCACAGCCAAGACGAACTGAAAGAGGCGCGCGACCGGTTCTTTGTGGAGATCGAGGATGACACGATCAAGAGTGCCGTCAGTGTGCCGCTGGATAATTTCGGGCTGGAGGCGCTCAAAGGCCGTTACCTGAACGGCAAGGCTGGGTTGAAAGTGGAGGTCAAGGATGGCCAGTTGACCGTGAATCTCGATTCCTTGGAGGTGAATGGCACCCGCGTATCACCCTCCTTCATGACTCAATTGAAGAGCGAGAATTTGGCGAAAGATGTGAAGTTGGATCCCGAGACCAAGAAGATGCTGCAACGGGTGGAAAAACTCTCCATTGAAAACGGCGAATTGATTCTAAAACTCAAATCGGCACCTGAACCTCAATCAGTCCCGGCATCAACTAATGCAGAACCAGCGGGCGTTATCTGATCACATCACCAGCTTGTAGCCTACCCCATGCACCGTGAGCAGGTGCTTGGGCTCGCCGCCATTATCTCCCAGTTTCTTGCGTAGCTGCACGATCACCTGATCCAAGGTGCGGGTGGTGCCGTAGTAATTGTAGCCCCAGACTTCGTTCAAAAGCTTGTCGCGAGAAAAGACCTCACCCGGATGGGTAGAGAAGATCTGGAGGAGTTTCAATTCCTTCGCCGTCAGATCTTCGGTCTGTTTACCGCGGGTTAACTGAAAGGTGGTAGAGTTGATGGTGGCATCGCCGATTCTGAAAATCTCATTGGCAGTTGCCTCACCATTGCCGGCATTCATGCGACGGAGCAGGGCGTGGATGCGCGCCAGCAGTTCGCGCACGCCAAAGGGCTTGGTCACGTAGTCATCTGCGCCGAGGTCCAAGCCGATGACCTTGTCGATCTCCTGGCCTTTGGCCGTCAGCATCAGAATGGGCGTCGGGTTCTTGCGCGCCCGCAATTGTTTGCAGATGTCATAGCCGCTGGCCCCCGGCAGCATGACATCCAATAAGATCAGGTTTGGACGCTCCTTATCGACGGAGGCAATCGCTTCATCGCCCCGGGTGCAGGTGGCCACTTCAAAGCCTTCACCGCGTAACACTTCCTCCAGCCCCATGCGGATATGGGTGTCGTCTTCGATGACCAGGATACGGGTTTTCATGCTTTGGCGGATATGGGTAAAGGCAAAGTCAGGGTAAAGCAGCTGCCGCCGCCATCACGCGGGGAATAGATCAACTCACCACCATGTGCCCGGGCGATCTGCCGTGCCAATGTCAGACCCAAGCCCGAGCCTTGGATGCCGCTGCTCAAAGAATCATGAGCCCGGTAGAACTGTTCGAAAATCTTCTCCTCGCAACTCTTGGGCACTCCGGGTCCGTGATCCAGCACTTGCAGTTCGGCATGTGGCACGGGTTTGGTTGTGGTTTTGAGCCGTAGCAGGATATCCCGTGAATCGCCGGAGTATTTTTCTGCATTTGTGATGAGATTCACGAGTATTTGCGCCAGCGCATCCGCATCTCCGGTAAGCGTCACCGGTTGTTCCGGCAGTTCCAGCTGAAGTTTGAAGCCGTTGGTTTCCAAGTGGGCCCGCAGGGATTCGGCGGAATCGCGAGTGACTTCGACCAGATCCAGCGGACGCATCTGGTATTTCTTTTCACCGCGTTCCAGACGCGCGAAATCGAGTACATTATTGATAAGGCGTGTAAGGCGCGCTGACTCGGCGGTGATGATGTTCAGATAACCGCGCTGTTTCTCGGCATCGTTCACGCGTCCTTCGGCAAGCAGTTCGGCAAACATGCGGATGGAGGTGAGCGGGGTCTTCAGCTCATGTGAGACATTGCTGACGAAGTCAGTCTTCTGTCGCGCGAGACGGAGTTCGCGATCGAGATCACGGACAATCAGCCAGCCGCCAACAACAATGGCGAGCAAAAGCAAAGCCACCAGCAGACCCAAGGTGAACTTGAGCGTGACAGCGGAAGCACTGAGTTTCCCTGGGTTGAGCTGATAGAGGGCGATCTCCCAGTGAGGCAGGGATTCCCCGATCTCGGAGGCGACAAAAGGGCGCTTCCAAGTGGTGGTAAAATCCGGATGTGAGACACTGATAGGGCGGGCGCTATCATCAAGCAGGGCTATGCAGACTTTATCGCTTAGTTCGGCGCTCAAGGTGTTCACCAATGGCTGCAATCCCGCCGAGAGCTTGGCCATATCCAATTTGGCACCATAGACCAGATTAGTGCTGCGAGGTGAGCGATACCAGGTCATGAGATTCAGTCGGTTTTGAAGGAAGCGGGCCATCATGCCTTCGCTGGCTTCGCCGATGAGTTGGCGGAATTCTGCCTCAGCCACCTGCACCCGCGAGTAGTTGTTTTCAATCGGTATCGCCTGCTGTTGCTGCATGGGCTGCTGGGCATAGTCGCCTGCGTTCTGCGGGCTGACGATGCGCTTCACAGTTTGTGATCTGTAGGGATTGCCGGTTTGATCGTAGGCGTTGTTACCGCCTTGGCCTTGATAGATTTCCCGGGCCTGACTTGCGGTCGTTATTGTTTCCAATTGCTGCTGGGACGGCGATTGGTTGGCCGCGATCTGTTGTCCGCCCTGGTTACCCCTTTGATCCAAGGCGCTGAGATTCACCGAGCCTTTGCCGGTGTTCCAATAGACTTCGACGGTTTCAACACTGCAGAGAAACTTATCGTTTTCGAGTCGGAATTGGCGGGCCTCCGGTCTGCCGGTAAGCGAGGGGCTGTGCACACGGCCTTCCAGTGAAACGGCAAAGCCAAGCTCTGCCATCGGCCAGGATTTGCGGATACCATCGTCGAAAGAAGTCGCCAAAACTACGGGTTGTTTCTCTTGCAGCATGAGCTCCACCTGGGTGGCGAACTGCTGTTGTTGATCGTCCAGATAGCCCGCGGCTTCTTGGGCCATCTTGTCCACAATGCCTTGATAGAGCAGGTATTCCTGACGTTCCAGGCTGTATTGCTGGTCGCGCAAGGAGAGGACAGCCAACCATGCGAGGCCCAAGCTCGGGATGAGCACCGTGATGATGAATACTATGGCAACCTTACGCATGGAACTCGTATATCATCGGTCTTCTGCCCCAATACGTCCAGCGTGATGAGCAAGACATGGGCTAATCAATTTGAATTTAAGGCTTGGGTGTTGGTGAGGCTGCACAGCTCAGGTCGATATAGGGCGTTGATGCTGGTTGAACGATTGCAGGTGTCCAAGTGTAGCTAAATGGCGTGATAGTTGAGGAGCTGACCGCCGCTTCGGGTTTTGCGCTTAGCGTCCGCAATTGATAGGCCGCCTGATGGAATTCCTTGTCTTTTGTCATGGCTGTGACACGGGTGAATGCAGCTTGAGTGAAGCGTCCTAGTTTTAAGCCTCTTACCGATTGCGCGAGTGAGTTCCTTTCTGCGGTATCGGATTGGGAGTATTTGCTAACCAGTTGAACCAAGGTCTGTTCCAGCCCCGGCGTGAAGAGATCAGCCCGACCTACAAAGACGCGTGCGGTTTGCGTGGGGGCAGGGGAGAGCTTCAGTGGCATGGTGGCATTTACCCATTGCTCCGGAAGGACGTAGAGGACGCGCAGACCGGCTTCATCGAACCAAGAATCTTCCCAGGTCTTGACCATGGCAGCGGCTTCCTTTTCGAACAGACCAGCCGCGGTAAGTGATTTCCGCATGGCTTGGATAAGCTGCTCCTTGCCTTTGGTGGTTTGGTTGCTAGCAGATGTGTTTTTGAGGTCTATCGTAAACTCTTCACCGGCTGCCAATCCGGCATGGTAATTGAAGGCATATTCGCCCGCCCGTTGATCGATGATGAAGACATGTTGTAATGGCCAATCCAACGGGTTGCGCAGGGTGAGGGAATGTTCGCCGGTAGCCTTTGCAAATAGCGGCGAGGGGAAGTGGGCAAGCCCGCGATAGAAAAGGAATTTTTCATCCTGCGGTTTGGGCAAGCCTTCGCCGTTGGCCATGATAACTTGGGTGGCAGGTGGAATGACCCGGACGGGAGTGGCATCCGTATCTCTCGCGGCATAGTAATGGCTGGGGCGTTTCTCATCGGGGAATGTTGCCTTTGAGCCCGGCACGATCTGGACCTTGGTCCACTCGATGAAGCTCTTGTTGCGTTGTTTGGGATCAATAAATGGGGTGAGTGTCTGTCCCAAAGCCGGGCCAAATTTGCTGATCTGGGGATACCACTCGGTGATGGTGCCTTGTGGTAAATCTACCCGCACATCCACAGTGCGCGGCTTAAGTGAATAGAAATAGATGACAGGGGTTTCGATGCGTTGGGGTGCACTCATGGCGCCTTTGGTTAAAGGGCTCACCGGCGCGCCCAGCAACTGGGCATCAGCCGCCCGGGTGCGGTTGTAAACAAATCCGGGCAGGTCACCTTCAACCAGCGATTGCCAGGAGATCGGCACACCATCGCTGCCTTGGATGGAAGTGAAAGTGCCCCATTCATGAGCGAAGAAGTGATCTTCATCACCATATCCACCGCAAGCGTGCACAGCCAAGCTGCCGGTGGCCAACATCAAGGAGAGCAGGAGTGTTTTCATGAGGACATCCTAGAATGTCCCGCTGGAGGGTTGTCAGAGACTGGCGAGATAGTTGTAAAAAAAATGTCACAGAACTGGTTCAGGAGTGAAGCCGACTGGCACACCAGATGCCGGCGATCATGCCGGCGAGATGCCCTTCCCAACTGATGGTCCCGTTTTGCGGCAGCACTCCAAAGAAGATGCCGCCATAGAGAACCAGCACCAACAGGGCGATGAAGGCGGAGCGCCAACGCTGCATCCAAAACGCCGAGGCGATGAGGTAAGCGACGATACCGTAGATCAGCGAACTGGCCCCGATGTGGATGATCGGTTGGCCGTTCGATTCGTTGCGTCCGATCAGCCAAGTGCCCAAACCGCTGATGAGCCAGATGATGGTCAGGGTGGTGCCGGGATGATACTTCCGATCCCAAAAGAGCAAGGTGATCACTACCAGCAGGGGCAGAGAATTCGCGGTCAGATGGGCGAGATTGGCATGGAGCAGCGGGCTAAAGACGATCCCGATAAGTCCGTAAGGCGTGCGTGGCAATATACCAAAACCTGAGAAGCCGGACCCTTTGGACCGGAGCAAGACATCTACGGCGAAGGTAAGATATAGGATGCCGATAAAGAAGAGACTAAACTGAAACGCCTTCCGAAAGTCTTTCCAATTGGATTTGGCCACAAAAGCGGTTGATGACTGCAGTAGCCATCGGAGTGATCTCTCAAGGGATTAAGCGTCTTGGGGCTTTTCGCTCAGTTTCTTTTCCAATGGGACAAAATTGCCTTCTTCACAGCAATGGACGAACCCCTCGGTGACGGATTTCAACTGTTCCCAGCGTTTGCGGATTCGTTTGGCTTCCTCTTTGTCGATATGATGATCGCTGGCGGCTCCAGCGACCACGGAGAGGAGGTCGGCGAACTCCTGCACCACTTGGTTGGTGGCCGGAATGAGAAAATAAGGATGAGCCCAATGCTCTTTGGGGTTCTGGATAAAGAAGCCGCCAGCCCGTTCGCAGACCCATTGCACCAGCCGTGGGTCTTGGGTGGACTTGAGCAAGGCTTCGATACGGTCGAGCGGATTGGTGGCGCCACTGCCGCCTTCAGTGGGGGCTTCTGCCCATTTGTAGATCATGGACAGTGAGAGGCCCATGTCGTCGGCGATCTGTTTGGGGTTACCCTGGTGAAAGACCTCGCGCAGCAGTTCGTGGGACTTCATAAGGGATACTGTTAAAATAACACTCACGGAAGGCAAGACGTAAGCTTGATTTTGTCCCATGATTTTAGTGGGAGAAGATTTTTCCAGTTTTGTAGCATCTGGAAAGTTGACAGCGAGGCCGGGGCGAAGAACGATGGGGACATGTCCCAGACACCAGATAAATCTTCATTTCCATCCCGTCG
>CAZRGY010000244.1:0-6708 GCA_964599715.1 uncultured Verrucomicrobiota bacterium
GCGGACGGAAACGAACGAGTCCGGCTACTTCACGATCGCCGGCGTCTTCGCCGGCACGTACTCCCTGCGCGTGACGTCTGAAGGCTTCAGCGTGCTGGAGCGCACGAACATCGACTTCCGCCCAGGGGACAAGCGCAACCTGTCCGACCTGGTGCTACGGGTCGGCTCGACCACCGACGTGGTGGCTTCCCGATCGCCATCCCGGCGTGGAAGATGGCTCCGGCCCTCGTGAGCGGTAACACCGTCATCATCAAGCCCGCGTCCCAAGCCCCGGCCATGACGATGGAGCTCGCCAAAGTGCTGACCGAAGCCGGTTTGCCGAAGGGCGTGTTGAATGTCGTCACGGGTGACGGCCGTGCGGTCGGTGGTGAACTTTCTACCAATCCCGATATCGCGGCGCTGTCATTCACCGGCTCGCACAAGGTCGGTTCCTCCATCTACCAGTTGCTCGCCAAGAACATGACGCGCGCACAGATGGAGATGGGCGGCAAGAACCCCACCATCGTGCTCGCGGATGCGGACCTCGATCTCGCGGCCCGTCTCGTGGCCATCGCCGGTTTCGGCCTGACGGGTCAGGCTTGTACCGCCACCAGCCGCGTCATCGTGGAGAAGAGCGTGGCCGAGGCATTTACCGCGAAGCTCGTAGAGAAAGCCAAGGCCATCAAGGTCGGCAACGGCTTGCATGAAGGCGTGACCATGGGCCCGGCGGTGAATGAACAGGAATTCAAGGGCAACCTGGAATACCTCGACATCGCCGTGAAAGAAGGCGCCAAACTTGCTTGGGGCGGTGAACGCCTCTCGGAAGGCGATCTCGCCCACGGTTACTACATGCAGCCGGCCGTGCTCACGGGTGTGACGCCTGGAATGCGCATCGCTCAAGAGGAAGTCTTCGGTCCCGTCGTCGCGATCATCGCGGTGGAAGATTTCGAGGAAGCCCTGAAGGTGGCGAACAGTGTGGATGTCGGTCTCTCGGCTTCCATCGTCACGAAGGATATCAAGAAGGCCATGATCTACTCCGAGCGCATCCAGGCCGGTGTGGTGAAGGTGAACCAGATCTCCACGGGTCTGGCCTTGCAGGCTCCGTTCGGCGGCGTCAAGAAATCCAGCACCGATTCCTTCAAGGAACAGGGCGCAGGCGCGATCGAGTTCTACACGCGCATCAAGACCGTCTATCTCGATTACTCGGCGTAGTTAAGAAACACATACTGTAATAACTGCGCTGGCACGTCTTAAGCCCGCGCTTCCATAGGATATCTCTATGTTCAAGCTCTGCCGTTTTCTGAATTCTAAGTCGCAGATCCGTATCGGGCTGATCCATGCGGATAACACCGTCTCCGATCTCACCCTGGCAGGCGTGGAGTTGCTGACGCCTTTGCTGGAGAGCGAAGATTTGCTCTCGCGGCTTACCGAATTGGCCCAGGCCGAGATGCCCAAGCATCCGTTGTCCGAGATCAAGCTGCTTTCCCCGGTGGAAAAGCAGGAAGTCTGGGCGGCAGGCGTCACCTACATGCGCAGCAAGAAGGCGCGCATGGATGAATCCGAATTCAGCGCCAGCGCCTACGATCGCGTGTATGATGCAGAGCGCCCGGAAATCTTTTTCAAATCGCTCCCGGAGAAGACTGTGCCCACCGGAGAAGCTGTTGGTATCCGTCGCGATGCGAAATGGAACGTGCCGGAACCGGAGCTGGCCCTGGTCGTCAATTCGCGCGGCGGCATCGTGGGTTGCACCATCGGCAATGACATGAGCTCCCGCGACATCGAGGGCGAGAACCTGCTCTATCTCCCGCAGGCCAAGATGTATGACCGCGCCTGCGCCGTGGGCCCGTATGTCGTGGTCGGCGCCAGTGAGGATGTGATCCGGAGCTGGACCATCAGCATCGCGATCAGCCGTGGGGGCAACGTGGTGTTCAGTGGCGAGACCTCCATCGACCAGATCAAACGTTCCTTCAAGGAACTCGTCGGTTTCCTCTGCCGTTCCCAGACCTTCCCGCACGGGGCGGTGCTGCTGACTGGTACGGGCATCGTACCGAACGATGATTTCACCCTCCAGTCCAAGGACGAGGTGAAGATCACTGTTTCCGGCATCGGTACATTGGTGAACCATGTGACGGTGGTTTAGCCGCAGTCACTCGCGCAGCTTGGAATCGATGATGATGGTCACCGGACCATCATTGACGAGCGCCACCTGCATATCCGCGCCGAATTCACCGGTCGCCACCGGTTGTCCCAGCGTCGTTCCGAGCGTTTGCACAAAGCGTTCGTACATGGGGATGGCGATCTCCGGTTTGGATGAGCGCGTGTAGGCGGGCCGGTTGCCTTTGCGCGTGCTGGCATAGAGGGTGAACTGGCTCACCACCAATACCTGCCCCTGCACTTCAGTCACTGCCAGGTTCATCACCCCTTGGGCATCGTTGAACACGCGCAATCGCGCGATCTTGCCGCTGAGCCACTCGATGTCCTCCGCTGTGTCCGCATCTTCCACGGCCAGCAGCACGAGCAAACCGTGGGCGATGGAACTCTTCAACCGGCCATCGATGGTCACACTGGCTTCCCTTACCCGTTGGATCACTGCGCGCATGGAGACGTTGTAACGTGAAGCCTTAACTCAATGAAGCGGATAAAGCGTGAGTTGACGCCGGGCCGGGTGATGGGTGTAAATTGAGCCTCATGAACCGTCGCCGTTTTATCGCTACCACTGCGGCTGCCGCCGCCGTTACCGGCCTCACCTCCACCCTTTCCCCTGCCATGGCTGCTGATTCCTCCAAGAATGTGAAACCCGAGTATTATGAATGGCGCACCTATCTGTTGAAGGACACAGCGCAACTGGAGCTGGTAGAACGGCATTGGGCCAAGGCCGCTATCCCCGCCCTGAACCGGCTGGGCATCAAGTCCGTGGGCACCTTCCGCGAGCAGACTCCGTCTGAGGCACCCAAGTTTTACGCGCTCATCCCCTACGCCAGCCTGGAGCAGTTCCGCAGCGTGAACGCCAAACTGCTGACGGACGCCCAGTATCTGAAAGACGGCGCGGAGTATCTGGGCGCCGACCCGAAAACCCCGGCGTATGAGCGCATCGAGAGCACCTTGATGGAAGCGTTCGCCGGCATGCCCAAACTGGAAGTGCCCAAACGCCTCGGTCAGCCGCGTATGTTCGTGTTGCGCACGTATCAGCATGCCAATGAACCCGCAGGCAAAAAGAAGATCGAGATGTTCGACACCGGCGAGATCGATATCTTCCGCCGCACCGGTCTGACCCCCGTTTTCTTTGGCGAGACTATCATCGGTGTCGACCGCCCCAACCTGACGTATCTGCTCGTCTTCAAGGACATGGCCGATCACGACCAGAGCTGGAACACCTTCCGCACACATCCTGATTGGCTGAAACTGAAAGCCATCCCCGAATACGCCGACGCGAAACTGGTGTCAAAGATCGTCAAAACGTTCTTGGTCCCGGCGAGCGGTTCCCAGATCTGATAGATCTGCCGGGAATAGTTGGGCGACAGTTTCTTTTGTTGGGCAACGACGGTTGCTTTGGTTAAGCTGCCGCCAGCTTTTCCAACATCGTTATGAACCGCCGCGATTTCATCACAGGCTCGGCTGCTGCCTTGGGCACAGCGTCATTATTTTCCACCCCGGCGTTCGCCCAGGCCAAGCCCGCCAAGATCAAGGTGGGCCAGATCGGCACCGGCCATGCCCATGCCAGCGGTAAACTGGCCTCCATGCGCAAGCTGAGCGATATCTATGAAGTGGTGGGCGTGGTGGAGCCGGATGCCAAGCAACGTGAAGCCGCCCTGCGGGATAAAGCGTATGAAGGCGTCAAATGGCTGACCGAGGAGCAGTTGCTCAACACCAAGGGACTGCAAGCGGTGGCCGTGGAGACGGAAGTGAAAGACCTGCTGTCCACCGCGGAGCGTTGCATCGCGGCGGGTAAGCACATCCATCTCGATAAACCGGCGGGGGAAAAGTTCTCACACTTCAAACGCATCGTGGATAATGCCCGGCGGCAGAAGCTCACCATCCAGATGGGTTACATGTTGCGTTACAATCCGGGTTTGGAGCTTTGCTATCGCGCGGCCAAGGAAGGCTGGCTGGGGCGCGTCTTCTCCATCGAGGCCGCGATGAGCAAGGCTTTGAATCCGGGCACGCGTAATTCCCTCAAGGCTTATCCGGGGGGCGCGATGTTCGAGCTGGCCTGTCACGTGCTGGACTCAGCCATCTACATCCTTGGCAAGCCGCAGAAAGTCACCGCTTTTAACCGCAGTTCCTCAGCTTTGGATGATGGTTTCTTGGACAACCAATATGCCGTGTTGGAATACCCGCACGCCACGGCCAT
Source organism: uncultured Verrucomicrobiota bacterium (assembly GCA_964599715.1). Classification (GTDB taxonomy): domain Bacteria; phylum Verrucomicrobiota; class Verrucomicrobiia; order Limisphaerales; family JAEYXS01; genus JAEYXS01. The sequence goes on from CAZRGY010000244.1 coordinate 4,331, forward strand.
CATCCACAGCGCCTTGATTGAGGTGGGTGGAGAAGCACGGCGGCAGTTTACTGTGAGTGGGGAACAAGGCACGGTGGAGGTGCGTCCGCTGGAAGCGCCGAAAGTCCGGCTGTCATTGGACCGGGCACAGGGCGATTTCAAGAAAGGCTGGCAGGACGTGCCTATGCCGAAGACGACAGGCCGCTATGATGGGGAGTTCACCGACCTGGCCGCCGTGATCCGCGGGGAGAAGGAATTTGCCTGGAGCTACGACCACGATCTCCATGTGCAGGAGACACTGCTGCAGGCTTGCGGTATGAAGGTGGATTAAGGTGCTCCTGTAGGCGGCTCTTTTAAACGCTTAGGCAAATCACGGGCTCCATGGATGGTCCTTTCAACGATCACTTTTTCTGCTGCCAGCCGATAAAACAGCAAGTGGCGGTGAAACGGTTTTACGAGCAGGCAGGAACGCATGCCCTGCAGTTCATTGTCTTGGGGAAACCGGACTCTTCCTGACTCCGGCTGCTGGCAAAGTTTCACCAAGGTCGTTTGCATGGCTGCCCGATACAGTTTGGCCAGATCGGGTCCGCCGGCTTGCAAGTACCAGCGGAATTGGGCTTCGAAGTCGGCCAGGAAATACTCAGATTGCTGGAGTTGCACAGATGCTATTTCTGGCGTTCGGCCAGGATGCGCTGTTCCAACTGCTCCAACTCCTCAAGTTTTAGCGGCTGATGGCCGCCTCTCACCGAAGCCAGCAGAAACTCTCGTAATTCCGGGCTGTCCTGTTCCCAATCCTGCTGTTGCTCACTTAGTTGACGGACCGCTTCGCAGATCACCTCATTCGCATCATGAAAATCTCCTGATCGCACTTTGCGGGCGACGAAGTCTTCCAGCTCTTTCGGCATTGTGACCGTCATACTGCCAATATAACCGGACTTCGCGGGCATTCAACCATTTGCTGAGCCCGAGGAACAAAGCTCAGCGCTGCGCCGCTTGCTGCACCGGGAATTCCGCCTGGTAGTGCTTGAAGCGTTCGGACACATCCAGGATGTATTGCTTCGTGCCGGGGTAATCCATCGCTTCTAGGAAGGCGGCACTGTTGGTGGCCGCCGCTCCCTTGTTCCAGCGTAAGACGTGGGTACGGCCGGCATTGTAATCGGCCAACGCATACGCCAGCGGGTTGTCTGTGTGCGGATAGCGGCGGAGCAGTTTGCGCAGATACCAAGTGCCCGCCAGCGTGTTCAGCTTGGGGTCCAGCAGGTGCTTGTGGGCGAAGCCGGAACGCTTTTCGGCCTCGGCCCATTCCATGGCGGCGGGCTCCCGGATCTGCATGAGGCCCAGCTCTTGCGCGGCACCGCGGGCATCGGCATCGAAACGGCTTTCCTTCCAGACCACCGCCTTGATCAGCGCCGGGTGCATCCCATACGTGGTGGCAGCAGCAATGATGGCGTCATCGTGACGATGCTCTTTTTCCCGGGTGACCCACCAGAGGATAAAGAGACCGTCCACGACCGCCAGGGTCAGAAAAAACCAAAGCCATTTGCGTTTACGCATGGACAGTAAGGACGACAGACGGGCGAAGGCCTAAGCCATCGGCCTCCGGCTGCACACTATTATCAAGCCTAGAACAGGCTGTTCACCGCCGTGCCGAGCACGCTGAGCGGGCCGGTATCTTCCAGGCCCTCGGTGGCTTTCTCCACCTTTTGCAGCGTCATCTTCACATTCTTGTAGAGGGCTTCGTCATTCACCAGCAGACCGACGGAACCTTCACCCCGGTTGATTTTCTGGAGAATTTCTTTCAGGTTCACCATGGCCGTGGTGGTCTCGTTGTAAAGCGTCTCATCCTTCATCATCTTGCCGAGGGAGCCTTTGCCTTCGTTGATATCATTGACCACCTTGCGGGCATCCGTCAGGGCGCCTTCGGCCTGACCCAGCGCACGGTTGGCATTGCCCACGATGGTGCGGGCCTCGGTCACCGCCACCTTGATCTCTTCCGCCGTGGTGTTCAGCGTGATGACCGCGCCCTTGGCATCGTTGAAGAGGCTCTCATCTTGGAGCAGCTTGCCCACGGTACCTTTGCCTTCGGCCATCTGCGTGGAGACGTTTTGCAGGTTACCCAAGATCACGCTGAGCTTCGGATTGTTCTCTTTCAGGAAATCCGTCATCGGTCCCAGCACGTTCTGGATGCTGTCACCGCTGAAGCTCTTCGTGACGTTCTCGATGCCGGACGCCACGTTATCCAGCTTGGCCATGATGGCGCTGAGGTCCGCCTGTTCCACCGTCTCGATGTTGGCGCCATTCTCGAACTTGGTCGGGGCGGTGCCGAGATTGATGGACACGAAGTTCTGGCCCATGAGCCCGGCGAACTTGATGGTGGCCTTGCTGTCCGTCTTCACGGG
>CAZRGY010000245.1:0-6687 GCA_964599715.1 uncultured Verrucomicrobiota bacterium
GGGAGGAGGGTTTATATGGCTTGGGCAAAAGAGACACTTGTCAGTGCAACTGTCAATGAAGCAAAATCCATCTGTCACCACGGAAATATGCTCATCCGATTCCTGACCTTGCTGCTGTGCCTGAGCGCCACCGCTGTGCAGGCCATGCCTGAATTCTTCAATCAATATTGCGTTGACTGTCACGACGCCGAAACGAAGAAAGGTGGGCTTGATCTGACAACACTGGGCAGCGACATGTCCACGCCGGACAGGCTGGCAGTTTGGACGCGTATCCATGACCGGGTGAAGGAGGGAGCCATGCCGCCCGCCAAGAAGAAACAACCGGAGGTGGGAGAAAAGGCATCATTTCTGCGAGGACTCGCCGCCAGCCTCACAGAGGCAGATGCCGCCACGAAAGGTACGGTCATGCGCCGGTTGAACCGTACGGAATATGAAAACACACTTCATGACCTGCTGGGCGTAAAGACGCAACTGGCAGAGATGCTTCCAGAAGATGGTAAAGCGGGCGGCTTTGACAATGTGGGCGAAGCGCTGGACCTGTCCCCAATCCATCTCCAAAGGTATATGGACGCAGCCAAACTGGCACTGCGTGACGCGGTAAAGTCAGGACCGATGCCCGAGCAGCGCCGACACACGGCGGCGTTCGACCGCGGCCGCAACGAGAGTAATGTAGGAAAGCACTGGCACAAGTTGCCAGAGGGCGGCGTGGTTTTCTTCAACAGCGGGAATTTCCCACAGATCACCCCTGAGTTTTCGGCACCCAGCGAAGGCCATTACCGGATAACCATAACGGGTCGCTCCTATCAGACAGAGAAACGGGTGGCTTTCTCCGTGTATGCAGGGACATTCGGGCGAGATGCTGACACCCGGTTACTGGCGGTGATGGACGTGGCACCCACAATGACACGACGCACGCTGGACGTTTACTTTGGCACAAAAGAGAAACTGAGGTTCATGCCCCAGCTCTCACCTAATCAACCGGTGCTGCAACGCGAAGGGCCAGCGGCCTACAAAGGGGAAGGTCTCGTGCTGATGCCGGTGGAGATCGAAGGGCCGATCCACGAAGAATGGCCAGGGCGTGGACATCGGCTGCTATTCGGAGAACTGGAGGTGAGGACCGGCAACGCCAAAGGCAAGAACTCCAGAGGGAGCAAGGAAACCATTGAAATCATACCCAGAGACGCCTCGGCTGATGCCCGTCATCTGCTCACCCAATTTGTGCCTGCAGCATTCCGGCGGCCAGTGGCGGCGGAAAAAATAGCCCCATACATCAAACTGGCGGAGAGTGAATTTGCGAACGGGGCGAGTTTTTATGAAGGCATGCTCACCGCGTATGTGGCGGTCCTCTGTTCCCCGGATTTCCTATTCTTGAGAGAACGGCCAGGGAAGCTCGACGCCTATTCGCTGGCAGCGAGATTAAGCTATATGTTTTGGGGTAGCGCACCCGATCAAGAACTGCTGGCTGCTGCGAGCAAAGGCAATCTGACCACAGCGGCGGGATTGCGGCTGCAGACTGAGCGATTGCTGAGCCACGCACGGGCGGAGCGGTTCACCAAGAATTTCACCGGCCAGTGGCTCAATCTCCGCGAGATCGACTTCACGACACCTGACCGGCAACTTTACCCTGAATTCAATGATGCATTGAAACATGCAAGCGTGAAGGAGACCGAGTTGTTTTTCGAGGAAGTGCTCAAGAAGAATCTCAGCGTCAACAACTTCATCGATTCGGGCTGGACCATGCTTAATGAACCGCTGTCAAGGCACTATGGTATTCCGGGAGTGGAAGGCATGGAATTCCGCAAAGTATCGCTTAAGCCCGAATATAATCGCGGAGGTGTCATGACCCACGCCAGCGTGCTCAAGGTCACCGCCAACGGCACCTCGACCTCGCCGGTGGTCCGGGGAATCTGGGTTTTGGAGCGCATCCTCGGGGTTCACCCATCACCTCCCCCACCAGGAGTCCCCGGAGTGGAGCCTGACATTCGCGGAGCGCAGACACTGCGCCAACAACTCGACAAACACCGTAACGTGGAGAGCTGCAACGGGTGCCATCGCGTGATTGATCCGCCCGGATTCGCGCTCGAAAACTATGACGTCATCGGCGGTTGGCGGGAAAACTACCGCAGTCTCGGCAAGGATTTTCCCAAGCCGGCAATATTGCCACCCCAAGTACGGAACGTGCAGTGGCGGGTGGGGCCGGCGGTGGATGCCAGCGGCAGCACGCCCGAAGGCCAGTCATTTCGAAATCTATCCGGTTATAAGAAGCTGATACTTGAGCGGCCTGAGCGATTTACCCGGACATTGAGCGAAAAGCTCGCGATCTATGCCACGGGTCGGAACATGGGTTTCTCCGACCGCGCAGAACTTGAGCGAGTGGCGACCGCCGCAGCCAAGCAAGGTAACGGATTTCGCGACTTGGTACATGAGGTCATCCAAAGCCAAATCTTTCAAAACAAGTAACTCAGAGACATACATGAAGACTCCGCATTTCGCCATGAAATCCCACCTTTCCCGCCGAGCGATGCTACGCGGGTGCGGCGCCTTACTGGCCCTTCCCTGGCTCGAAGCGATGGTGCCCGCATTCGCCACACGGGCGCAGGCAGCCGCCGCGAATACGCCGCCGCGCCGCTTTCTCGCCATGAATTACGGGCTGGGTTTCCACGGGCCAAATCTGTTCCCGGCACAGACTGGATCTGACTACACACCCAGTCCCTATCTCGAGGCCCTGAAAGAACACCGCCGGGATTTCACTCTCATCTCGGGCCTCTCTCACGAGGAGCAGAATGGCGCAAACGGCCATACATCGGAGCTGACCTGGCTCACTGCCGCCAAGCATCCTGGTCTGCCGGGTTTTCGAAACTCGATATCGCTGGATCAACTGCTTTTGGAAAAGCTGAATCCAGACACCCGGTTTCCCACCCTCATTCTTAATGTAAACGGCAATGAATCGATGTCGTGGACGGCAAACGGAGTGAACGTTCAAGCAGAGAACTCACCGGCAAAGGTTTTCGCCCAACTTTTTGTCAATGGTACGCCTGCCGAGGTCCAAACCCAGCTCCGCGAACTGAAACGAGGACGGAGCATCCTCGACACAGTCCAAGGCGAGGCCAAGAAGCTGCACGGGGAACTAGGCAAACGGGACCAGGAAAAGTTTGACCAATATTTGACCAGCGTGCGCGAGTTGGAGACGCGCATTCAGGCAAATGAAGCGTGGGCACAGCGTCCCAAACCCAAGGTCGAAGCGAAACCACCAATGGATGTTGCCGACCGCACCGATATCATCGCCCGCACTAGGCTCATGCATGACCTGATGGTGCTTGCTTTCCAGACCGACAGCACCCGAATCATCACGTATAAGGCTGGCGGAATGAATGCGGTCCCTAAGATAGAAGGGGTAAACCAAGACTGGCACAACCTTTCACACCATGGCCAAGATGAACTCAAGATAGGAGAATTGAGCATCATTGAAAAAGCGGAATTCAGCCAACTTGCCCGTTTGCTCGGTCTGCTTAAAGGGGCTGCCGAAGGTGGCCGCAGCCTGCTCGACAACACGATCGTCCTCGCGGGATCTAACTTGGGCAATGCCAGCAGCCATAGCTGGCGTGACCTGCCGGTCCTCTTGGCTGGCGGCGGTTTCAAGCACGGTCAGCATCTCGCCGCCGGCGGCAAAGGCAACGCCAACGCTCGCTTCGCGAATCTCTTCGTTCAGATCGCACACCGGCTCGATGCAGGAATCGACAGGTTCGGCAGCAGCACGGCCCAAAAAGTGAGCGGTCTGGAAATGGTCTGACCCGCTGCCTGTATCAATAATCAAACACCCGCGACATGCGATCAAAGCTTCTGTTCCTTTTGGCACTGATGTGCTGCCAGACTCATGCCGCCGAATCTCCACAAGAGGTGGCGGCGGGAGAAAAGCGCCGGGAAGAGATACCTCTGGGGGGCGACTTCAAACCGAATCCTAAAGTCCCGGCCTTCATCGTAGCGGGACACGGCGGCCGAATCCTCCTATCCAAAGACGACGGGATGACCTGGAAGCAGACCTTCTTCGGATATCCCAGCGGGGACCATGGAGTTTGGGCAACGCGGACGGCGACTTATGGCAGCGGGCTCTTCGTAGTCGCTTTCGGATGGGGTGCCCCCACGAGCTGGCTGGCCTCCGATGACGGTGTCAACTGGCGACATTTGACGAGCGGCCAAACGAAGCTGCCGGACGGCAAAGGGAACCCACGCATCATGCCTGGCACATGGGGACTCGCTGCAGGCAAAGGAACTTTTGTGGGGACCGGCTATATGTCCACCGGGGCAACGACCGATTTTGGCAAAACATTCCAGAGCTTCTCCATGTGGGGAGCATTCAAGAATGATCCACGCGGAAAACTCCAAACGCATCACCTGGATCCAGTTTATTGCGGTGATGCCAGCGGCCGTTTTCTCGCCCTCGGGGATAATCGGGCAGCGGACGGGCCTAAATTTGGTCATCTCTTTGCCAGTGATGATCAGGGGAGGTCTTGGAAATGGCTGGCACCCAAAGGGCTAGAAGCCTCCAGTGGACGAGGCAGCTTGGTAAGCAACGGTAAATTACTAGTGATGACGGACAAGAACGCTACATCCGTATGGACCAGCAGTGACAGCGGCGAGTCTTGGGAAGGGCCCTTTGCCACTGGAACGCAACGAGTCACTTTAAATGTGGTGAACGGAGAGTTCTGGCTCTGCGGCAAAAAATCGCGGGCCAGCAAAGATGGCAAAACTTGGAGCGATCTGCCTGCCCTGCCCGAAGGGCAGATTCTCTCCAGCAAACTAGGTACTCTGATCAGTATCCACCCCCAGCGCACCAACATACTGCGGAGTACAGATGGTGGTAATAGCTGGAAGGAAGTCCACTCTTTCACACCCCACGACGTCAAAGGAGGGGCGCAAGGATTACGGGACGGGGCATTCGGATTAGTGGCTCCTTGAGCAGGAGAATTTAAGGCCAAGTCCCGGCAGAGCGATGACCAGCGCTGCCTTCAACCCGGTTCAGTAGCTGTCCAAGTGAAAGGCTTCCAGAATATCTCTAGAATAAGAACTGGTGGAGGCGGCTTGAGTTGAATTCACATTTGGAGGTCAGCGGTGTTGCGTGTTGTTGCATAATGATGCAGTAAACCCGCGTAAACATTCGTCCAATTCAGAGGCATACGGCAACGGCCCCCTGCCCTCATGATCCGAGGTTTGTCCGAGGAGGCTAAATGGAGTTCAATGATAGGCTGCGGAAGAAGAGGCGGTGCCTATCGCTTGAGACAGATGTTTGAATCCATCGCGCTCTAGCAATTTCACAAGGCCGCGGTTGATCTGTTTTACCAGACCAGGCCCCTCGTAAATCAAGGCGGTGTAGAGCTGAACCAGAGAGGCACCTAACCGAATCTTAAGATAGGCATCTTCAGCGCTAAAGACACCTCCGGCACCAATAATGACGTATCGTCGCTGGTCCATGAGCTGATACATCCGGGCGATGCAGCGATTGATAAGCGGAGCGACCGGTTGGCCGGCGACTGCGCCGGGATAATGCGCTAGCAGGTCATGGGACGCAGATAAGACCAGCGTGTCCGGCTTGCCGGGAGGGAGATTGAAACAGAAACCGCGAACATACGGGAAGGCATCACATTCGGAGAGGACACGTTCCAGCAAGGAGGGGGTGTCAGTCGGCGCAAGTTTCAAAATGACAGGACAGGAAAGGCCAAGGGGCATCAGGCGTTCCAGCAAGCGCGTGATATTGCCAGGAATGGCAAAGAAGTCTTTGCCGCCTTGCGCATTGGGGCAGCTCAAATTCAGCGATAGATAGTCGGCATAAGGATGAAGCAAAGAGACGCTGCGTTCATAGTCCGCGAGAATCTCGTCAGGGGCGCAGGGAGGCGCATCCGGGCCGTCGTTGGTCTTGACGATGTTCACGCCGAGCGGATTACGAGGATGGTGACGGGCGAGGCGTTGGGCGATGACGGCTGCGCCATCGTTGGGCAGGCCGTAATTCACGATGATGGCGCGGTCCTGAGGCAAGCGAAAGAGACGTGGTTTGGGATTACCCTGAGAGGGCCGCGCAGAAACGGAGCCGATCTCGGCAAAGCCAAAGCCCAGCGAATCAATCATACGCAGGGCATGTCCGCTCTTGTCCCAACCCGCAGCCAAACCGATGGGATTCGTGAAGCGGAGACCGCTAATCTCGGAGACCAGCGCAGGAGAGCTGTAGTGTAAACAAGAGCGCGTGAGGGCTGACAAACCCGGAACGGCACCAGCAATACGGCACGCGTTGACGGTCCAATGATGGGCCGTCTCCGCATCGAGGCGGAAAAGCATGGGACGGAGACAATGGGTATACAGGCTCATCCAGACGTGTAAATCGCAGTGGCATATTCCAAGATGGCAAGGAAAATTCCAAGGACGGAGGTAAGGTCAGACGTTTTATCCAAAACAGGATAAGCAGATATCTTGCTGCCTTATCGTAACGCCTTCAACGAAGGTCTGGGAGGTAGGACCGGAAACTCTGCTTTCCATAGCAACAATTGGATCAGAGGCAGGCTGGGATTTATCTGCGCTCATGCGCGAAACTGTCCCGTATTTGTCCCGTCAAATTACGGACTCCCATGAAGAGCCCGTAAACACTGGTGGAGGCGGCGGGAGTTGAACCCGCGTCCCAAGCAAAGCTACCAGTCACGA
>CAZRGY010000246.1:0-6682 GCA_964599715.1 uncultured Verrucomicrobiota bacterium
ATCCCGGTTTTCCATGAACCCAACGGATGCCCCAACAATGTCGTCAGTTTGGCATTGCTCAGCCAGCTATAGGTAGATCGCCTGATGGTAGAGTTAAAAAAGGCCGTCGTCACTGGCTCCACGGAGGGCACCTCGGTGATCACCCCCTGATGTTTGGCCGCAGCCAGTATTTCCTTGGTCCAATGAAACCGGCTCAACCCCTCATCATTGACCGCGTGATACAACCCGGTCGCCTGCTTCTGGACCAAGGCAAATGTCCAGCGGGTCAAGTCGCCAACATAGGTCGGAACTGCCTGCTGATCGGTGGTGGCCCGGATGGGCTTGCCATCCAGCGCCTGGCGGACGATGGCATGGATATATGAACGTTGCGGCCGGATGGGGTTGACGCCAAAGAGCCAGCTGGTGCGCAAGACCAGGTGGCCCGCATCAGCACCTAACACCGCCCTTTCCCCCGCCAGCTTACCAGCAGCATAATGATTGATGGCGTTCGGCTCATCCGCTTCGGTATATGGGGTTTTCTTACCGCCATCAAAGACGTAGTCTGTACCGTAATGGATGAGCCGAATGGACCGTTGGGCACACAAATTAGCAAGTTTCTCAGGCCCCAGAGCATTGATCGCCCATGAGAGGTCGCGTTCCACCTCGCATTTATCCACCAAGTTATAGGCCGCCGTATTGATCACTGCCGCCGGCTTATGATTATCCAGTTGACCAGCCATCTGCTGAGAGTCGAGCAGGTCGAACTCACCGCGCGTGAGGAAAACCAGCTCGAATCCGACCGGATTCAAGGCCTTCATGGCTTGCGCCAAAAGGCCATCGCTGCCGGTGATCAAGATTCGCTGGGGCATCTGACTGCTCATGTTTTGGACAGATTGCCAGACTCTGCGCTTGAATGCCAGTCGGCAGCCCAATTAGAAATACAGGCCGCGACCACGAAGTTCCTGCGGTCGACTCCCTATTGTGAGCACAGAAACCATTTATACTGCTGCGCTGGACTTGGTTGCCAGCTATCACGCAAAGCAACCCTTCAAAACCCACCTGGATGTCGGGGCGGGCAAAGGCAGGTTGATCGGTTTGGTCAAAGAACGATTTGGCGTGGAATCCTCCGCCTGCGACTACACCGACACACTCATGAAGCTGCCGGGGCAAAAGGTGGAGGTCGCCAACCTAAACCACGAAGGCCTGCCCTATAAGGACAACACCTTCGACCTCGTGACTGCTACCGAAGTCATCGAGCATTTGGAGCACTACCGGGAGACCTTAAGAGAGTTTTATCGTGTCCTGAAACCAGGGGGCGTGTGCATCCTGAGCACGCCGAATATCCTGAACATCAAATCCCGCTTGCGCTTCCTGACCTTTGGTTTTTGGAATCTCTTCGGTCCCTTGCCCGTCCGGAACAGCGATCTTTACACCACTGGCGGCCACATCAATCCCGTCTCCAGCTTTTACATCGGGCATTCGCTGATGGATGCGGGCTTTGATGACGTGCAATACCGCGTGGATAAATATCAGCGCTCGGCGATTCCGGCACTCATCCTGTTTTATCTGCCCATTCAATTCTTCGGCTGGCTGGCCCGGGGGAAGGAAGCCAACAAATATAAAACCCTCGACCAATATAATGCCCCCATGGTCGATGCCATGAACACAGTGCCAGTCCTGCTCGGGCGAACCATCATCGTGGCCGCCGTGAAGCCCAAAGCCACCTAAGCCATGCAACAATCTTCTAAAGATGCCGTCATCGCCTGGCTTAAGGGTCGCCCTATCAAATCGGTCTTGGATGCCCCCAGCGGCGATGGCTGGTTAAAAGATGCCTTACCGCCAGATGCGGAAGTGGATGGCATCGACCTCTATGCCCAACCGGAAGGTCGTTACCGGAAGTTCTGGCAACACGATCTGGACACCCCTCTGCCCAAGGATTGCGGGAAATACGATCTGATCTGCTGCTGCGAAGGCTTGGAGCATCTGGGGAATCCCTTGCTGTTCCTCCGGGAAGTTCACCGCTTGCTGGCGGATGACGGGCTGTTGGTGGTCACCACTCCAAATGCATGGTATCCGCAGTCGCGCTTGCAGTTCTTGCACCGGGGATTCTTCCCCTCGTTCCCGCCCTTGGCCGGCAAAGTGGTGCCGGGCTCGCACATGCACATCACTCCTTGGACGTATCCGCAGCTCTATGTCTATCTGAAGCTGGCAGGGTTCAAGCCACCGCAAATCCTCCCGGAAGAGCTTTCCAAGGCCAAGCACCTGCATGAAAGGTTGCTCGCCTGGCCTGCCCGCATCTATTGTCGGGGCCGAGAAAAGCGCGCCACTACTGAGGAAACCCGTGCCTATTGGCAGGCGGCCGGTTCCGATGCTTCCCTTTTGGGCCGGCATCTGACCACCGTGACGACCAAAGCCACGGCACCTTGACCGCAAGGTCCTCCGTCTTGGGCCAGTAACTGACGAATGTCTTCCGCTCCGAAACATAAATGGCGCATCGCCCATTCCGAGGCTTCCCTTGGCTGGGGTGGACAGGAGCACCGGGTCTACGCGGAATTGATGGGCTTCAAACAACGCGGTCATGAGGTATGGCTCATCGCCCCGGAGACAGCCGGTGTGTTTGCCCGGTCCAAAGAAGCAGGTATCGGGGTGGAACCACTTAGACGCGGCAAACTGCGCTTCCCTTTTGAGGCCATGCGCCTGGCTTCTTGGCTGAAGAAACATAAGATCGATGTCCTGAACACCCACAGCTCAGCGGATGGTTGGCTGGTCGGTGTAGCCGGGCGTCTGGCCAAAGTTCCCCTGCTCATCCGCAGCCGCCATATCGATGTCAGCTATCCGAACCGCTGGCTGAGCCGTCACGCCTTCACGACCTTCGCCGATCACGTGCTGACCACCAGTCACAAGATCACCGCGCATTTTCAGGCAAATTTCCAACTGGCTAACGACCATATCACTACCCTGCCGACGGGTATCGACATCCGGAAGTTTCACCCCGAAGGGCCCAAATCGGATATCATCACCCAACACGGCAACCCCGATCTGCCCGCCGTGGCGATGATCTCCGTGCTGCGCTCATGGAAGGGGCATGACACGTTTTTGGAAGCCATTAAACGCCTGCAAGAAAAGGGCTTCGCCGCCCGCTATTTCATTGTTGGAAGCGGCCCGCAGGAGCCCCTCTTGAAGGAAAAGATCAAAAATGCAGGCTTATCGGATGTGATCCAACTGTGCGGACACCGGGAGGATGTGGCGGATATCTTGCGCGCCATCGATGTGCTGGTCATCGCCTCGACCAAACATGAAGGCATACCACAGATCGGTTTGCAGGCACTCGCAAGCAAAACAGCGGTGGTCGGCAGTGATGCGGGTGGCACGCCGGAGATTATCCGCCACGGCGTGACTGGCCGCAATTTCCCCGCCGGAAATGGCGAAGCCTTGGCACAAGCCATCCAAGAGTCAGTGCAACAAGTGGAGTTGACCCGGACTTACACGGAGGCGGGCCGTAAGATGGTTGAGCAGGAGCACAGTCTGGATGTGATGCTCGACAAGCTGGAAGACATTTACCGCCGTCACTTGGGCTGAAGTTCGCCTTCTTTTCGCGAGTCAGCCTTGGGGCGCGATTTCGGTCCCTGCAAAGGCTGAGGAGCCCCCAGCAACTTCACATAAATCCACTTCTCCAGCGGACGGAACGGTCTCAACCAGCCATAGAAAGGCGAATAGATCAACCGCAACCGGATGGCCGAGAGCAGCATCGTCAGCGAGGTCTTGCCCAACACCACCTTGGAGCCGATCTGGTCGGTCCACTCGGTGGGCACTTCTAGGATACGGTATCCAGCCCGCTTCAAAGCGAAGAGCAGATTGATGTCAAAGGCCATGTCCGCGATGCGGAGCATGTCGTGCACTTTTTCCACCGCCTCGCGCTTCATCACTTTGGCCCCGCATTGGGTGTCACGGATGTTCATCCAGAAGAGGCTCTGCACGATGAGGTGAAAGCAGCGGCTGGCGAACTGGCGCTTGGTGGTCTGAGCCTGATGCAGCACCGCGCCCTCGATCCAGCGTGAACCGATGACACAATCCGCCTCATCCATGCGCTTGACCAGATCATGGAAAGCCTTGGGCGGCGTCGCCCCATCGGCATCGACATAGCCGACGAGGTCAGCCATAGGGGCGAGCTTCAACCCCTCGATAAGCGCTCCGCCCTTGCCGATTGGGGCGGGGAAATCCACTGCATGGATGAAGGGGTAATCCTTGGCCACCCGGTTCACCACGGCCAAGGTGTTGTCCCGGCAACCGTTCAAGACCACGACGAGCTGGAATTTGCCCTCATAATTTGCCGCGAAGTATGCGCCGTATTGACGCAATACTGGCTCGATCCGGCCTTCTTCGTTGTAGGCCGGAATGAGCAATAACAGGCTCGGCTTGGTCGCGGGCACGGCTGGCAAATAACAGAACCTCGCGAGAATGCAACTTTCTGTCAACCTACAGCCCCTTAAATTCGCTTGGCAGACCGGCCCGGAAAGAACAAATTCAGCGCAATGAACCCCCGTTATCTTGCCTTGGCCCTCTTGTCAGCTGCTCTGATCCATACCTCGGCCCAGACGCCACCAGCCCCCCAATTGCCTGATGTGGCCGCCCCGAAACTCGGCCCGGACGGCTCGGTAAATGTCGGTTTCCAAAAGAGCCACGAAAGTTTCGTCGCCATCGCCAAGAAGGGGGATGTGGGCGTGGTCTTCCTCGGGGATTCCATCACCGCTGGCTGGAAAGGCCAGAAGGCCATTTGGGATGCCGCCTTTGGCAAGTATAAGCCGGCGAATTTCGGCATCGGCGGGGACCGCACCCAGCATGTGCTCTGGCGCATCCAGAACGGTGAATTGGACGGCATCAAGCCCAACGCCGCCGTGGTGATGATCGGCACGAACAATTCCGGCAGCGATCCGGCCGATGGCATCGCACGCGGGGTCACCAAAATCGTGGAGACCATCCGGACAAAGTCTCCAGACACCAAGATTCTCTTGCTGGCCGTGTTTCCGCGGGGCGAAAAGCCCAATCCTCAGCGGGACAAGCTCAAGCAGGTCAATGCCACCCTGGCCAAATTGGATGACGGAAAGCACATCCACTATCTCGACATCGGGGACAAGTTCCTGCAACCTGACGGCACGATAAGCAAGGAAATCATGAAGGATTACCTGCACCTGACGGCCCAAGGGTATCAGATCTGGGCGGACGCCATCTCACCCAAGCTGGCCGAATTAATGAAATAAGCGCCCACTGACGTGCAGGCACCTGAACCAACTACCGATGAGTCGCTCCCGCTGAAAGCGGTGGATCCGGTCATTGGTGTACGGGTGGTGGTGCAAAGTTATCTCCGCGGCAATTTCATCGCCATGAAAGACGGTGAAGCCAGCCTCGCGGAGATCATGGACGATGCTTTCGTCTTCGACTACGTGGCGGATGACATCCCCGGCCAGATCCATACGCTGAACCAAGAAACCGGGGATTACTGGATCGCTATGCCGCTGGACCCGGCAGATGCCTTGGAGCGTTGCGATGATTGCCGGGAGCTATACGCTGTGCCCAGCATCTATTGGGACGGCGTTCAGCACTATGCCTGTCGTATCTGTCGCCGCAAGGAAGAGACCCAGATCTACCAGAAAGCCTCCGGCGCACGCAGCATCCGGCTCTAACTAACTCCGGCTAACTGATCACAACTTGAGCGGATCTGCCCGGAAAGTCTCACACATCTCCACAAACGGCACTTGGGCCTGCCGCCATTCGGGCTTTTGCGTGATCTCAGCCATCGTGAGCGTGGTATTGTTGCAGATGAGGTAGAGCCAGTCACCCAGCACCACAAAGGCGTCGAAATGCGTACCAGCGGCCTCCCGGGCGAACTCGAACTCCCCTACCGAATGTTTGGAACTAAATAGTTCCTCCTTCAGCAAGTGGAGGTCATCGGCAAAATCATTTTGGACGCGCTCTGGACGCGGACCGACATAGCCGACCACCTCCTCGCGCTCGCCCTCGAAAGATACGATGACAAGTTCATTAAAGACAGCGGTGCCGTAGGCGCGGGTCATCTGGATGGCGCAATCACCGATGAGTTGGGAGGCTTTTTCAAAATTCATAACGCACAACAAATTGTCCATGGGAGAAAAGCAGCGGGCAGGAAATGTGGCAAGGGACAATTCCATGACATGCTATATTCCGAGGAACAGCCAGCCAGCAACCCTTCTCCCGGCTTGTCATTTCATCGGTTTCCTGCTGAAAATCCCAAACCTTAATGAAAACGAAGAAGTCCACTGCCTCGAAATCAGGCGACAGCCTGCGTCCTTACTCCAGCCTCATGCTTGATGGCCCCGACCGCGCTGCCAGCCGCGCGATGCTCTACCCCGTAGGCTTCAAGCAAGAAGACTTCGCCAAGCCCATCATCGGTATCGCCTCCACCTGGAGCATGGTCACCCCGTGCAATATGCACATCGACAAGCTCGCGCTCGAAGCCGAGAAGGGCGCGAACGCGGCCGGTGGCAAGGCCATCATCTTCAACACCATCACCATTTCCGACGGCATCTCCATGGGCACCGAGGGCATGAAGTATTCCCTCGTCTCCCGCGAAGTCATTGCCGACTCCTTGGAAACCGTCGTCGGTTGTCAGGGGATGGATGGCTACGTGGCCATCGGCGGTTGTGATAAGAACATGCCAGCCTGCCTC
>CAZRGY010000247.1:0-5947 GCA_964599715.1 uncultured Verrucomicrobiota bacterium
GGGTTGAGGAGTGCGGGGGCTACTTGGGAAAGGGGGCTTGATTATCCTACCGACCGTTGACCAGTACTCGATCGCCGGGACGCAGTTTCACTCGACTCAAGAAGTAGTATGCATAATGTGCACCTTCTAATGATGCCGCCGCCTCTGCGTGACTGACGTTTGCGGGCTTAAGTAGCATGGGTCGATCAGCACGAATACAAACATACTCGGCGTGGGTTCCCAGGTTTTCATCCCAGAACCCGTAGATTTCATCGCCAATACTATAACCTTTCACTTGACTGCCAAGGCCGGCTATAACACCTGAAAAGTCCGTGCCTGTCGCCGAAAGACGAGGTTTCGGGAATCCCACGAAGAACCTAAATATGAATGGCTTCCCTAACAACACACCCTCATCTGTGCGATTTACCGTGGTTGCTTTGACTTGAACTAATATTTCATTTTCCCTGGGTACTGGAACCTGAACTTCCTCGATTTCAAGGGATTCAACGGGCCCGTAACCGATGCGAGAAACTGTTTTCATGCAACTGCCTTCACTCGAACAGACATAGGTGCTCTACTTGTTAAGCTTCTTCTTGACGTAGTCGGATTTGAGATGCTTCAGAACATCCAGAGGTTCGCAGCTATTGTCGTCACCGCAATCGATACGCACAGGGCCTATCGCTTTTGCGGCACGGAATGCGGCCGCGTTTAGTTTTTTGTTGCGCTTGCCCATACCTAACAATGCAGTGTTCATGGCTTCACGGACCCACATCGGTTCATCATGAATCGTTGCTTGGATGACGTCGATTTGCTTCAGCAAAAAGTCGTCGTCCATTCCCTTGGGGTTTTTCTTGGACAGCTCATACAACAATGCGTACGCACAACGCCGTCGAACTTCATGGTCGCTATCCAACCACTGGCTCACAAGCTCAAAAGCAAAGGCTGTGCTCGCGAGAGGGGCGCCGCAAGTCGCAAACACGTGGACAAGCATGCCATCCTCTAATCCACTATCGACCTGCTGCTCCACTTGCTCTAATTTCATTTTTTTGGGGTCGTCGATCAGCAGGCCGACAATCTTGGCGTCATAAACATCGCTTTTCCACAGTTCTGACGCCAACACATGGTCGCGACCGAGTTTCTTTGCGTACGCCCGCAACTTGGTCAGTCCGATGCCAAAACTTCTCAACTTACTCTTTCTCTTTTTCCAATGAGCTACGCCTCGCTCATCGGCGTTCTCCTTCAACCAATGCAGTACTTCCATTGCAGTTGCCATCGTTGAGTCCCAGCTTGCGTGATGCCAACGGCTACGGCCCTTCACTCAGTTGATTGTATCACTTTTTCGGAACTCAGCTGAAATTGAGCACGCCAAAGAGACACCTGTATCTGCATCGAACCAGGAGGCCATGGAATGGATATTGCACAGGCCGACTCGCACGTGGCGAATCGGCTCACCCAAGGCAAGTTAGGAATCACATGGCGAAGAAGCAAACGAAGGCCAAGAAGAAATCTAAATCCGCTCAAGCATCTTCCATAGCTGCTGCGGCTGCCGGCACCACAGTCAGTGGTCCATCAAGGACCACTTTTACCGTTAGTAGCGATGACTTTGAAAGGAAGATGCAGGGCACTGAAAACTTGGCCAAAAGCTTTCTAAGCAATAGCAATAAGCCCAACGAGTACGGCTCAAAATCGGAACAGCCGCACGCCGGTGCGACAGCACCGCCGCCAGACATTTCCGTGACGGCAAGTACACTTTCTGAGACAGCATCGTCCGCGAAAATCGGGTCGGGAATCCCCAATGTCGGAATTAACCCTGGCAACGCGTCTCTGGACCGGGTCCGATCAGATTCGTCCGATCAACCTCTGACCACAAATCAGGGCGTACCTGTCGCCGATAATCAACACTCCCTTAAAGTGGGATTGCGTGGGCCTGCATTGTTTGAAGACTTCATTCTCAGAGAAAAACTGACGCATTTTGATCACGAAAGAATTCCCGAGCGAATTGTCCATGCTCGGGGATCAGCCGCTCATGGCTACTTTGAATGCTATAAATCCATGTCTGCGGTCACACGGGCATCCATATTTTCCGAAGCGAGAAAACGAGCACCCGTATTTGCGCGGTTCTCAACCGTTATCGGCGAAAGAGGATCTCCCGATACAGCGCGCGACGCACGCGGGTTTGCCGTGAAGTTCTATACCGACGAGGGAATTTGGGATCTCGTCGGCAATAATATCCCTGTCTTCTTCATCCAGGACGCCATAAAGTTTCCTGACTTAATTCATGCGGCAAAACCAGAACCCCACTTTGGGATGCCCCAAGCCGGCACTGCCCACGACACTTTTTGGGACTTTGTCTCGCTGATGCCCGAGTCAACCCACATGCTGATGTGGGTGATGTCGGACCGGGCATTGCCTAGAAGCTACCGAATGATGCAAGGGTTCGGAGTCCATACCTTCCGACTGGTGAATCACCTCGGCGAATCGAGTTTCGTTAAATTTCATTGGCGGCCCATTGCAGGAACTCACTCCCTGGACTGGGACGAGGCTGTGAAAATATCGGGTTGCGACCCAGACTTCCATCGGCGTGATCTTTGGGAGTCCATTGAAACCAGCGTGTTCCCGGAATGGGAATTGAGCTTTCAGATATTTTCGGAAGAAACAGCCGATACTTTTAGCTTCGATGTCCTCGACGCTACCAAGCTCATTCCGGAGGAGCTCGTGCCGTTGACCCCCGTCGGGAGAATGGTACTCAATCGGAACCCCGACAACTTTTTCGCCGAAACAGAACAAGTCGCATTTTGTACGGCTAACATTGTGCCGGGGATCGACTTTACGAATGACCCCCTACTTGCAGGTCGCATCCATTCGTACGTGGACACACAAATTTCAAGACTAGGCGGCCCAAATTTCCACGAAATTCCTATTAATGCGTCTGTGGCGCAAGTCCACAACAATCAGCGCGACGGTATGCATCGGCAGGCGATCCATCGCGGTCGTATCGCCTATGAACCAAACTCCCTAGCGGGCGGCTGTCCATTTCAAGCCGGCAAACTGGGGTTTGCTTCGGCACGAGAACCCATAGAAGGAGATAAAGTCAGAGGAAACCCAGAGAAGTTTGCCGAACACTACTCACAAGCGACTCTTTTTTGGAATAGTCAGACACCCATCGAGAAAGCGCACATTATTCGCGGATTCCGCTTTGAACTCACCAAAGTTCAGGTGCCAGCCATAAGGGAACGTGTTGTTTCCATGCTTCTGAATGTTGATCGCGATCTTGCACAAACTCTTGCTGACGAACTGGGATTCCCACTACCGAAGCCAATGACCAAAGCAACCAAATCCTCCGCTGCTCCAGAGATCGAAGAATCCCCAGCTTTGTCGTTATTCTCTTTGCCAGGTGATGGCAGTATTGCAGCACGGCGCATCGCCATCCTCATCGCTGACGGGATTGATGGCAAGGCAGCAACTGCTTTGTACGGAGGGCTATTGAGTCAGGGTGCCGTACCAAAATTCATTGGGCCGCGACTTGGTGCATTCAAGACGATGCAAGGGCAGACCATAGAGGTTGAAGCGACTCTGGAAACAATGCCGTCTGTACTGTTTGATGCGGTCGCTGTACCAGGAGGGAAAAAAGCCATCGAAGCCCTGGGAGATATCGGACACGCGCTGGAATTCATTAAAGACCAGTATCGGCACGCCAAACCAATTCTTGCCCTCAAGGAAGGGGCCGACTTGGTTGAGAATGCCGGCGCCTCTACGAAGTTGCCTTCCGGTGAGAATGACCCAGGTATGATAGTCGATCGTGATGCGAATGCGTCTGATTTGCTGGATACGTTTGTTCAAGCGATTGCTCGGCATCGCCATTATGAACGTGAAATGGACCCGCCAAAACTTTGAGCCAAAGGAAAGATTATGAAGCTGCAACAAGTGGAAGAACTCGTTTTACAATCCTTAGAACATGAGATGGGTGGAGTGGAAATATACACCACTGCACTCAAGTGCGCTATCAACGAGGAGCTGGAAAGTGAGTGGCAGAAGTATTTGGAAGAAACACGCACACACGTCGATGCTCTCGAGGAAGTTTGCCAGGAACTGAAGATTGACAAAGATAAAGAGACCCCCGGGCGCATGGTTGTGAGGCATCTTGGCAACTCATTGGTGAAAGCTATGAAAATGGCATTGGCGAACGACGAGCCAACAGCTGCAGAACTGGTCGCCTGTGAGTGTGTTGTTCTTGCCGAAACGAAAGATCACCTAGACTGGACACTTCTTGGGAAATGCGCTGAGAACTTGGACGGTGACAAGGGTAAGGTACTTCAGGCCGCCGTCGACGAGATCGAAGACCAAGAGGATGAACACCTCTATCATACCAAAGGCTGGTGTCGAGAGCTTTGGATTCAGTCTTTGGGCCTTAAGGCGATCCTACCGCCCCCCGAAGAGGTTCAGCAAGTCAAAACGGCAATGGGAGCAGCGCGAGCCAAACAGTCCGGCGAGATACAGCGCCGAAGTCTCTGATGAAAGCCGTAAGACCACGCCCTACCGCACGTGGCTGCCTTAAGGCAGCAAGCTGGCTATGCGTATGCGTGTTCTTGAGTTCCCTCAGTTTGGCGCAGGACCAGCCCCCGGCAAACGAGCGGCCGGCATCCTCGATCGGAGTGACAGGTCAAGATGAACTTTCACTTGCGCCGACCAAAGTTGACGTTCTCCCCCTTGCAGGTGACGAAGAGATCCGCCGTCGTCTGCAAAGCGTCCTGGATGCGACGGGCTGGTTCACAAAACCGCAGGTCGAGGTTGAGGCGGGGGTGGCGCTCCTTAGCGGCTCTACCTCGTCGGATGAACTTCGAAAATGGGCCGGTGACTTAGCGCGGAACACCCAAGACGTCGTTGCAGTTGCCAACGGAATTGAGGTGACCGAGCGCGCCATTTGGGACATCCGTCCGGCCTGGCGGGGCCTTCAAGAGATATGGCGCGAGTTCATTGGGTCGCTTCATTTCGCTGTCTTTGGCATCTTCGTTCTGGCTTTGTCATTGGCGACTGGCGTTCTGGTAACGCGAGGTGCGCGAAAATTCCTGGTGCGTCGTGTGCCGACAAAACTGCTCCGAGATGTGATGGCGCGCGCCGCGGGTGTCCTCGTTGTGCTATTGGGTATCTACATTATCCTGCGAGTCTCGGGACTAACCCAGTTGGCTTTGACCATCGTGGGCGGAACTGGTCTGGTCGGCCTGGCAGTCGGTATTGCATTTCGCGATATTACCGAGAACTTCCTTGCCAGCATCTTTCTGAGTATGCAGCGGCCCTTCGAAACCGGAGACCTAGTTGCCATCTCGGGCATCACCGGGTTCGTTCAGCAATTGAACGTCCGCGCAACCGTCCTGATGACGTTGGATGGTAATCTTGTACAGATCCCAAATGGAACAGTCTACAAGACTGTCGTCCGTAACTTCACAACGAATGGCAACCGACGTGAAGACTTCATCGTTGGCATCGGCTACGACGACTCTATTGATAAAGCGCAGGAAGTGGCCCGCCGGGTATTAGAGAACCATCCCGCTGTATTGGATGACCCGGAACCTTCGGTGTTAGTAGACGACTTTGGCCGCGCAACCATCAACTTACGGGTGTACTTCTGGTTGGACGGTAGGCAGCACAGTTGGTTGAAGGTTAGATCGTCCGTCATTCGTCTTGTGAAACTATCTTTTCAAAAAAACGGCATCTCCATGCCAGATGAGGCACGGGAGATTGTCTTCCCGAAGGGGGTTCCGATCACCATGGTCGAAGGCAGACAGGAGACGAAAGGCGCACAGGTCACGGTGCAAACGTCAGAGCCAACTGCCGAATGCGAGGGATTAGAAGCGCCATCCTCGAAGGCAGAAGGCGGACTTGCAAGCGAAGCTGGGGTTATTGAGGAGCAGGCAAAACGAGCACACATTCCAAACGAGGGAGAGAATCTGCTGAAGCCCGCTGCTACTAC
>CAZRGY010000247.1:5963-6652 GCA_964599715.1 uncultured Verrucomicrobiota bacterium
ATGCTTAGCCGGCTTCATTGTAGCAAGAGAGCGATCTTTTTTTTCATTGAGAGGGAGGCAACACGCTTGAGGAGTAAAGTACTGTCTTGGGTGGCATCGCTGCGGTCGAGTTTCTGGTTCTCGCCATCGCTTATTGTTCTGGGAAGCGTTGTACTTGCAGGGGCTTTAATTTTCATTGACGTTAACATGAATCTAACGGCCAAGGACAAGTGGCCACTACTATTCGGGGCCGGCGCTTCCGGATCGCGCGGCCTGCTGACCGCCGTGGCGAGCTCGATGATAACCGTTGCTGGAGTGGTATTCTCCATCACCATTGTCGCCCTAGCCCTGACCTCGAGCCAATACACCTCTCGAGTCCTCCACAGTTTTCGGCGCGACCCCATCAATCAGACTGTACTTGGGGTCTTCGTGGGTATCTATGTGTATTGTTTGATAGTACTGCGCACCATCCGTGAAGGAAACGATTCATCGTTTGTTCCATCCATCGCTGTGCTGGGCGGGCTAGTACTGGCCTTTGTAGGGATTGGCTTCCTCATTTTCTTTATCCACCATATCTCCATGTCAATCCAAGCCTCAAATATCCTAGCAAAAACTGCAAAAGAGACCATTGCGGCAATTGACAAGTTATTTATGGCTGCTACACCTCCGACCATTTGATTATTAGCCGCGCGAAACTTCGCTCCAGCACT
>CAZRGY010000248.1:0-6649 GCA_964599715.1 uncultured Verrucomicrobiota bacterium
AACCGTGACTCCGGTCAATGGATTTGATGGCACAGTGACGTTGAGCACGAACAACGGAAGCATGCCGGCCGGGGTCAGTTTATCGCTGGGGGCGGCGACGGTGAGTCCGGCTGGATGGAGTACGACCTTGACGCTCACTACAACACCGGCGGCAACGCTGGGAAATTTTGGGGTGACCGTGACAGGGACAAGTGGTTCGCTGACGCGGACGGCAACCTTTCAACTTACGGTGGTGGCGCAGCCTACGTTCACGATGAACGCGCCGGCTTCCGCAAGTGTGGTTGCGGGGTTGAGCGGAAGCGTGAATGTAACTTTGGACAAAGTAGGAAGCTTTAATTCGCCCGTGACGTTGAGCGCGAGTGGAGGTCAGGGTGGGCCTGTTCTCAGCTTTAATCCGGGGACAGTGAGCAGTTTTCCTGGCAGCGCGGTGATGGCCTTTAACGCAAGTGGGGTGGGGAGTCCAGGGACGTACAACTATACGATCCAAGGCCAAAGCAGCAGCCCTTCCGTGACCCGGACACAAGCCTTCAGTCTGTCTGTCCTGGCAGCCCAACAGCAATTGGGTACCGCAAGTATCAGTCCTTCCAATGCAAGTGAAGTAACGATAGGAAGCATTGCCAGCGACCCGGCCGGGGCCGGGAGGATTGAATCGGTTGAGTTCAGCCTGAGTACGGGCACAGGGTCGAATACCTTCCACGCGGGGAAGGCATGCCGTTTTCGAGTGAACCGCGCCGGCGCTGGATTCACGATGAATATCTCGAATGTGCATGGCAGCGGATGGTTAGGCGATGTAAAGACAGTAGGTACGCAGGACACTTTGTCGAATGGAGTGTGCCAGATTTTGCTGGGACAAAGTTCCGTCACGCAGTCTGGAACAAATTTGACCATGAGCTTGAGAGTGCGGAATGTGGCGATGTCGGGAACACACTACTTGCGGGGAGTGACAGCGGTAAACACTTCAGCCAGTTTGCCGCAGCCTTATACCTATCTGGGGGCGGCATGGACCGTGCCCGCGCCGCCGTCAGCGATGTTCAGCAATAACCAGGGTGTGACGCCGCCGGTGGTGTATTCCGGATTCAATGTGACGGTGACGATGACGGGGACGAATCTGGGGACAAACGGGATGACGATGAAGCTGGCGCAGGTGAGCGACGGGACGTTGCAGTTAAGCGGGGCGAATCCGCTGAATGGCTTGTACACGGCCGGCAATAGCGGGGAGGACCGGGATGTGATCGTGAGGGGGCTGATTTGCAGCAGCGTGTGCGCGGCGAATGAATCGAACAAGATTCAGGAGTATTCGTATGTGATCCGGGTAAGGAGTTCGACCAGTTCTCCGCCCAGTTTGAATTTCACGAATCCGTTCACGGGGAACACGTTGAATCCGTCTCCAATCAATTCGACGGTGACGGCAAACGGGAGTGCGGCAACGTTTATCAATTTTGGAATCCGGAACACGCCCTATGCGGCGGCGCAATGTACCTGGTGGCCTGTGTCGATGTGCACGCCAATTCAGAACCTCAGTCTGAACATCAACCGGACTTTCACGGAAAGCGCTCTGGTGCAGGACCGGATGAATGGGTGCCGGTTGAGGATCAACATCTACTCAGGGGGAAGTCCGCCGGGCTATTACTTCTTCTTGCTGAATGACGCTGGGAATTACGAGAACGGGTTTCTGTGGACGCCGGCGTACGGAGGAGGCTCAACGCTGGAGAATTCCCAGTGCCGCCTGAATATTCAATCGAGTGTTGGAGCCTATGCCCAGTGGCCGAGCAACGACAATACGACGCTGGGATTCGGGATTCAGTATGTGTTCAAGGCACCGTTCGCGGGGACCCGGTACGTGTTCATGATGGGGCACCGGAACTCTGGCGATTGGTCCGGCTGGCAATATCGCGGGTTCCTGAATCTGCAATAGGAAAAGGAAGAGGAGAACGAAGATGAAACAGAGCATGATAACCAGGATGTGGGTGATGGGGAGCGTGACTTGCGCGCTGATGGCGCAGGGTACGGTGAGTGGAGTGTTGAACGACGACAAAGGCAATGCGTTTCGGAACGGAGCACGGGTGATGGTGGTGAAGGTGGCCGAGCGGCCGGAAGGGTTTACTCCCTTCGTATCGCACGCGGTGACAGACAAGGATGGGCGGTATCAGATCGGGGATGTGCCGGCGGGCAAGTACGAGTTGTGTGTCTGGACGAGTGGAGGCGATTGGGTCAATCTCTGCCGGTGGGGTCAGGCGGCGGGGACGGCGCTGGTGACGAATGGAGCGACGGCGGAGGTGAATGTGGCGCTGACGAAGGGTAGAGTGTTCACGATCGATCTCAAGGATGACGAGGGATATCTGGACCGGCATGAGAACAAGAGCGTGGGGGGCTTTTTGGATATCGGAGTGTTGAACGAGCAGCGGGATCTGGTGGAGGCCGAGACGGAAATGGAGGACAAGGTGAAGCGGAAGTACCGGGTGGTGGTGCCGGTGGGGGTGAAGTTCCGGGTGCGAGCGCAGAGTCCCTTGTTTGATGTGAAGACGGAGAACGAGGGGGTGCAGTCTCTGCGAGTGTTGCAGGATTTGGACCAGGTGATCGAGGAAAGGGATGCGGGCAAGGGAGTGACGTTGAAGGTGAGCGGGGTGAAGGTAGTGGGGGTGGGACAGTGAAGAAGGACATTTGCAGGCGGAGTTTCCTCGCAATGGGGGCCAGCGTGCCTTTCGCATTGATGGCCCAATCCGGGCCAAGCAATCGAACACCGGGGCCTGTGGAGGAAGCGCGGCTCACAAGTTCGCTGAGGAAATATATCAGGGCAGCAGGAGACCGGCTGCTAAAGCCTGGGAAAGAGAGGGTGCATAGCATTGGATCGATCGAAACCGGCAGCGGCGCGAATGCAAATTTCGAGTGGTTCAAGGAGTACCCAGGCAAGCTGAAGATCAATGGTTTGGGAAAGGATCTTGTCTTTGACCTCCAAAAAGTGAACTCCAATCAGCTCGATGATCTCGACGAAGACTTACTGGAAGGGTTGAGCTCGGACACTGACGATGCGTTCTTTGGGGAATGGATCAAGGGCAATCGCGGACGATTGCTTGGCGCGGGATTTGCGGTACAGGGGGCGACCGGGTTCGGCTCCTCAGTGGATATTTATGAAATGGCGATGCCGGTTGCGGCCAGGAAAGTGAGCGGCGTGAGTGTGAAGCACTTCATGTTCGACAGTCAAACGGGGTACCTGCATAAAGTTGCGTATTCGAAGTACAACAATGGGGTCAAAACATCCGTGGTGACCGAACTACGAGACTACATTCTGGCCGATGGTGTGCCGGTGGCAAGAAGAATTTACCGGGGGGCTAACGGGCAGAGGCGCTACCAGATTCAGGTAAGCCAAGTAGCGCTAGTTGCAAAAGCGAACGACAATCTTTTCGGCACAGCGAAGTAAGACGATTCAAGGGAGATGATTTCAGTGAAGACCTTTGCGAGTATCCTTTTGTTGACGGCGGCATTGAGTGCACAGCAAACTGCACAGTTTGGCAGCTTCCAGCCGAATCGAGGTTTCCAAAGCTATGGAAGTTACGTACTCAACGATACCGAGAGCATAGATACCGCACGCGGAGGCGTAACGTTTCGATTGCCGACGGCGATGCTGCCGGCAGGCCGCAGCGGGCACAGGCACGGAGTATCGCTCACTTACAACTCGCAGATGTACGAACTGAAGTCTCAGACCTCCATGGCCGGAGTGCCTTTGGATTGTCCCGGAAGCAACTGCCCGGGGGAGATCAACGCGCTCTCGATTACCGAAAAGTCAGGCTGGCAGTATTCTTTTCTCTATGAAATCGAAACAGAATCCCGACCGGGGGTGATCGCTTGTCAAGTCAGCGGAGGGGTGCCAGTAGAAGTTTCGTGGTATCTCACAAAACGGACGCTGGTACTTCCTGATGGGAGCAGGCATGTGCTGCGGCTGGTTGGTTCCAAGGATTACTACGGAGACGGATACTACAAACACACGGAACTTGGTGCAAAAGTGTGTTCTGACCAGCCGGAGGCGGCTTTAAGTTATCCATTGAGATACTACACGACAGACGGAAGTTTTATCCAGGTCACGCAAACGGAGTCCGGTTGGGAAGCGGTATTTGCGGATGGTCGTAAGGTGAGTGGATCGAATTCCGGGAATGGCCAGGCCAATCTGATTTGCGACCGCAATCAGAATTGCATCTCCATCACGCACAGCCTGGATGGCAGCAACACGCCCATTACGAATATTGCGGATGATTTTGGGCGGAGCATTCAGATCCGGTACATCAATGGAAGCGCCAATTGCAATACACAACCAAATTGCAACAGTGCACATGACGAGATCAGAATTCCACGCTACGGTGCCATCAACAGTGGAGGCGCGACGGGTGGGGAACTGGTTTGGACTGTGAATTGGGGCAGCGTGGAGGTGGTGAACTCCAGCACCGGACCAGCGCAATATTCTTGCATGAGTCCTGGAACTCAAACAAGCCATACGTGTGAGATGGCCTATTTGAGCTTCCGGGCCGTTGCGTCCGTGGTGCTTCCGTCTGGCGGGGGATCTCTTCAGTACGGATTTTCTTACGCGGATGCGAGTGCCGCAACTGCAGACCGGGCATGGGGTGAACTGCGGGAAATCAGGCTTCCCAATGCAGCGGGGGGCACGCCGCACACACCACGAGTGAACTATGTGTATAAGTACCGGCCGGTAATTGGAGGGCAGCAGCGGGATGCCAATTTCGACGCCAGTAATCCAATGGTCACAAAGAGTTCAACGCGGAAAGAGACGATTCTTTCCACGCCGACACCAACGACGACGATTTCCGAAGCATGGCAATATACCTATCCTGAAGCGGGACCGTGGGAAGGCACCATCACCGCTCCAGACGGTGGGGTAACGAGAAATTTCTTTATTGAAGACGGGGGTGGCGCGGGAGGCAAGCATTTATTGGTGTGGAAGACCCAAGGGCCGAATGGGGAGGTTACCGAGAAGTGGTGGGACTATAACGAACCCTGGATTGGAGTGGCGGCACCTTCTGACAAGAAGAATGTTTATGTGCGTGCAGAGTTCCGCAAACCGGTAGGGGGGAATTTTTATTCCGGCACCGCGTTTGCGTTGGACAAGAACGGGAACCTGAAGGTGCAATCGGAGTTCGACTATGGGGCCAATGTTCCAAGGGACGGCTCCGGGAGGCCGAATGGTCTCCCTACGGGCAATAAACTTCGCGAGACGGCAAATCATTATTTCTACGAAACGCAATCCGCAGAGGAAGCACTTGCAACAACCTATGCGGGCACAAACATGAATTCATATTGGAGGAATTTTGATCTGCGAGTGAAGGGGGCGAAGCTGCGGACGACCGTTTCCGGCAACAACAATGGAAGCTGGACGGTGGAAGGGGCAACCGAGTGGACTTACGACAATGCCCAAACCACTGCGAACGTGCTGAGTGAAAAACGCTGGGATAGCACGCGGGCCGCGACTTTGCCCGGAACCCCAGGTACATTGGACAGCAGTAATTCTCTGTTGACTGCATACACGTGGAACCAAGGGAACATGCTGACCGAGACGGGCCCGAGCATCGCGGCTGAAGGCTTACCTGCCGATATCACGCAATACATTTATGCGGGAGTGCCGGGCTGCCCGGCAAATTACACAAATCTTTACGCAACTCAAGTGGTGCGGCACTTTGGACAGGCCGCGCCGTTTGAGCAAAGCATTGCGCAGGAATGGGATTGCGCGACGGGGGTGCCAAAGGAAACGCGAACGGAGCTGGCGGCTGGTGGCGCTTCGAAGATTTGGGCTGCCAAGGGGAGCTATGACGATTTCAGCCGGCTCACGGGTTTGACCGAGGGGATCGGAGCGGGTGTCGCGACTATTTGGCGACAGACAACCACCGCATACAACGACACGGAGCGTTGGGTGAATGTGACTGAGGATGTGGATCGTGCGTCATCGACGAACAAGAATACGGTGTTTCAGTTTGAGGAGGACGGGCGCTTGCGCTTGTCGCGGCTGAGCGATGATACAGGAGGCTTGGTTTCAGTAAGTTCCACGAACGGTATTGTCGGTCAGGCTGGCTTCACGCGCTATTTCTCTGGCGGAATGTACACGCTGGAATCGAGCGCCTACCGGGAGCAGGGGACGCTGCCAGGAGAGGCGCCGCGCAGTTGGACGCGCAAGACGCTCGACCGGAGCGGGAGGCTGGTGCAGGTGGCGGTGAACAAGAGTAGCGACCCACCC
The DNA here is from genome assembly GCA_964599715.1 of uncultured Verrucomicrobiota bacterium. Lineage (GTDB taxonomy): Bacteria > Verrucomicrobiota > Verrucomicrobiia > Limisphaerales > JAEYXS01 > JAEYXS01. The sequence goes on from CAZRGY010000248.1 coordinate 6,236, forward strand.
TCACCATGGGGATCGGGGAACGACTTTGTGAGCATCACAAGCTATAGCTATCCGACACCTTCTGGCAACACCGTGCGAGTCACGGAGACGGACGCGTCAGGCAAAACGCGGACGGAATACCGGGATGGGCTGGGGAGGCTGACCGAAGTCAGACAAGGAAACTTTATGACTGCGGGAGAAGGGACCCGGGCCTCTTACTCGTACAACGGGCGGGATCAATTGATCCGGGTGTTCGAATTCAACGTTTTTGTATATAAGGAGCGGACCTTTGCCTATGATTCACTGGGGCGGCTCAGCTCGACGGTGCAGCCGGAAAGCGGGACAACAACCTATACCTACTTTGCGGATGGACAGTTAAAGCGGAAGACGGATGCGGCGGGACTGTGGGCGGAGCACCTCTATGATGCGGCGCAC
>CAZRGY010000249.1:0-6638 GCA_964599715.1 uncultured Verrucomicrobiota bacterium
GCTGGCCGGGTAAGACAATGCCGGGGACGACGAGCGATGTGCCGGTCATCGGTTCGGACATTTTTGTAACGGCCGTCGGAATCGCGGGAGCTAAGTTGCCAACGGATCGAGTCTTGGACGGCGGCAATTTATTAGCCGCGATAGAAAACCGGGCCGTTGAGCGGGCACGGCCTCTCTATTGGCGCTGTGCCATCGCACCAGGGCCGCTCAAAACGGCTATGCGGATCGGAGATTGGAAGATTCTTGCTGATGAAAAGCTGACTCAGTTTGAGATCTACAATCTCAAGAGTGATCCACAGGAAAAGAACGAGCTCAGCGCGGCCCAACCCGGAAAGTTGGCCGAACTGAAAACAGCCCTCGTAAAACTCAATACTGAGATCGAAGCCGAAGGTCCAGACTGGTGGAAGAAGAGCGATCAAGGAGAGAAGAAAGTCGATAGAAAGAAAAAGAAACAGACAGAGTGATCCTAAGGCGAATTCAACAAGAGCTAATCATGAAAGCATTAGTACGAGTATCAATCCTAGCATGCGCAATACTGCTCGCTGAGTGGTTCACTGTTAGCGCGGAGGCGAAGCCGATCAAGGTGTTCATCCTTGCCGGGCAATCGAACATGGAAGGCCACGCGAAGATCGAGACGTTCGACTACATCGGTGATGATCCAGCTACGGCCCCACTATTGAAGAAAATGCGCGGGGCGGATGGCAAACTGCGAGTATGCGATCACGCCTACATCAGTTATCTCACTGGCGGCGGTGATAAAATCGGAGAAGGGTTTGGCAAACTGACGGCAGGTTATGGTTCCCGCCGCAATCCGCTGGAAGACGGTGGGAAAATCGGACCGGAGTTCACCTTCGGCATCGCGATGGACGAGGCGTTCGCCGAGCCGGTGCTCATCATCAAGACGGCGTGGGGTGGCAAGAGTCTGAATACGGATTTCCGGCCGCCAAGCGCTGGCCCTTATGTTTTCAATGACTCCCAGCTGGCCACCTTTAAAAAGCAGGGGAAGAACGTGGATGAGATCAAAGCCGCGAAAGCCAAGCAAACGGGCCACTACTATCGCCTGATGATCCAGCATGTGAAAGCAGTGTTGGCAGATATCAAACGTGTCTGTCCAGAGTATGACTCCAAGCAGGGCTATGAACTGGCCGGTTTTGTCTGGTTTCAAGGATGGAATGACCTGGTGGATTCGGGAACGTATCCGAACCGGACTCAACCTGGTGGTTATGCTGCTTATAGTGAAGTGATGGCGGATTTTATCCGTGATGTCCGCAAAGACCTGAATGCGCCAAGCATGCCGTTTGTCATCGGGGTTCTGGGCGTGGGTGGTGATAAGGCGAACGTACAAACGGTGGAGTTTCGCAAGGCGATGGCTGTCCCGGCGACATTACCCGAGTTCAAGGGCACTGTGACCGCCGTAGCGACCGCGCCATTTTGGTCGGCCGAGCTAGCAGCGATAGATGAAAAACGGGCAAAGGTATCGGATATGGCCAGACAGCTTCGTAACAAGGGCAAGAACTCCCCCAACAAGGACGGCAAGATGACAGAAGCGCAACAGCGGGAGTATATGAAGAAATACGAGGCCGATCTGATCACTCCCCAAGAGGCGGCCGCGTGGGCGCGGGGCGCATCAAACCAAGGTTACCATTATCTCGGCTGTGCCAAGACCTTTGCGCTGATGGGGCAAGCTTTCGCTGACGCATTACTGAAGCTTTCGCCACCATGAGACATTGGGTATGAAATTATATCACGCCATCCTAGTGTCATGTTCGTTGGTCACGTCCCTTGCAATTGGAGCGACGCAGCCATTCATACCCGGCTTGGAGAGACAGGCACAAATGTCAGCCAGCCTAACAGGCAAAGTTCTGCTAAGCGAGCTGGGTTGCACAGCGTGTCATGCGTCAGGCGAGACAATGCTGGCAGCGAAGCCGGGGCCAGATTTATCCGCAGTGGGGGCACGTGTGGCGGGAAATCATTTGCTGGAATTCATTGCTGAACCCGCCGCTGTAAAGCCGGGGACGACGATGCCTGATGTGCTGGGGCATTTGCCGCCGACAGAACGGATGGAAACGGCGAAAGCCCTGGCACATTTTCTGGCCAGCATGGGTGAAACGGCGGTGACTTTTGTGCCTCCCAAACAAGGTTCCATTGAACGAGGAAGAAAATTATATCACTCCATTGGTTGTGTGGCGTGTCATTCTCCTGAGTCAACGCTGCCTGCTTCAGTGCCCTTAGGGCCATTGGAGAAAAAATACTCCATCACGAGTCTCACCAAGTTTCTTGAGGAACCCCTGGCGGTCAGGCATGGGGGCAGGATGCCGGACTTGAAGCTCGATCATTTCGAGGCTGAGTATATTGCGAGTTACCTGTTGAGAAAACAAACCGGTCTGGAAACCGGATTCAAGCCCGATCAAAAGCTGGCTGCTGAGGGGAAGAAGCTTTTCACGAAGCATCGCTGCAATGCTTGCCACTCAACGGGTGAAATAATGCCGCAACCTTCAGGCTTGCCCGTAATAGGCAAGATTAGTTCCGAACGTGGTTGTCTCTCCACGGAGACAGGTGATTGGCCGAAGTATTCGCTTTCTGATAAACAGCGTGACGCCCTTCGTATGGCAGTCACGGGAGCGGATGATAAGATTTCCACAACCGATCAGATTGCTATAACCCTCACGCGCCTGAATTGTGTCTCCTGTCATCAGCGAGGAGAGTCTGGCGGGGTGGTTCCCGAACGCAGTCTTTATTTCACGGGCCATGACGAGAATTTAGGCGAGCAGGGGCGTCTTCCACCTACGCTTACGGGTGTGGGGGCGAAGCTCAAGGCTGACTGGCTGCGCGATGTTCTCGTGAACGGTGCCGTTGCCCGACCTTATCTCAACACCCGGATGCCGAAGTTTGGGGCTGCAAATACGGAAGCTTTGGCGGCGCGCTTCAAGGAGCTTGATTCACTCCCGCCTGCGCAGCTCACACCTATGCAAGGAGTCCAAAAGCCGCATGAGATCGGACGCGAACTCTCCGGAAACAAAGGCTTCAACTGTGTCGCTTGTCATACCTTTCGAGGAAGAAGCGAAGCGGCCATCCGGGCAATCGATCTGATGAGCATGGCCGATCGCTTGGAAGAGAACTGGTTTCATCATTACCTGACCAACCCCGCTCGATTCTCGCCACTGACGATAATGCCCTCTTTCTGGCCTGATGGAAAATCGCCGCTGGCCAATATCCTTGATGGCGATCCCGGCAAACAGCGCTCCGCTATCTGGCAGTATCTTTCACTAGGCCCCACGGCTCGCGAACCCCAAGGATTGGTTTTGGAGCCTCTGCTGCTGGGGGTTGATGGAAAGGCGATCATGCTACGCCGTGCTTTTCCCGGCATCGGCAAGCGGGGTATTGGCGTAGGTTATCCGGCGGGTATCAATCTATCATTTGATGCGGAAAGACTTCGCCTTGCTTCCATCTGGACCGGCGGATTTATCGAGGCATCGAGTCTTTGGCGAGGTCAAGGCGCCGGGCAGGCACGCCTACTCGGAAAGGATGCGGTGATGTTCCCGCCAGGGCCCGCATTTGCGGTGCTTGATTCATCAAGCACCAGATGGCCGACGAACGACACTGCGGCATTTCAAGGAAGTGCTTTTGAGGGCTACACACTCGACGCATTGGAGCGCCCCACTTTCCGCTATAAGATCGGAAATATTGAGGTGGAGGACCGTTTCATCGATGCCAAGCAGGATGGCCAAAGGCCTTATTTCACGCGGTCGATCAATCTGCGGAGAGATACTTTACCGCAAGACCTATATTTCCGCATAGCTGTGGATAAGCGTATCCAGGCCCGATCTGAGCGGGAGTACGAAGTTGGGGGGAGACTGATCTTGCGTTTGTCCGAAGCTGGAATCGTGCGCGATAACAATAATGCGAAGGAGTTACTCGTGCCAGTTTCGGGGTCTTTCACCATTGAATATCACCTGACTGAAAAGCCATGAAGACCTTCCTGACATTACTCTTTTTGTTGATGGGGGCGAGGGCTGCCTTGCCAGCCGAAGATTTTGGTGATGCCTGGGGCACGGCCGAAAGGGAAGATGCCTACTACCGGATCACGGACATACCGATGCCTGATGGTGTCTATCTCGAATCTGGATGCTTCACTACGCTGCCGGACGGTCGCACTGCCGTAGGCACGAGACGCGGTGAAATCCTCATCTTCAGTGGTCTGGATGAGGAGCATCCGATTCCCAAAGTGCAGCGATTTGCTGAGGGTATGGATGAGATTTTCGGACTGAGCTATCGCGATGGCGTATTCTATGTCACGCAAGCCACCGAGGTAACGCGTGTCCATGACAGCAATGGTGATGGACGGGCTGATCGTTTTGAAACCCTGAGTGATGCGTGGGGTTTCGGCAATTACCACGAATTCGCTTTTGGTTCCCCGCTCGATGCTGAAGGCAATCTGTATGTCGCTCTGGGGCTCTCGGAATCTTATCACTCGAAGGCCAAGTTCCGTGGCTGGGTTTTAAAGATCACTCCCGAGGGCAAAGCTATTCCTTACAGCAGCGGCCTGCGCAGCCCGCTTGGTATCGGACCAAACGAGCATGGCGAGCTTTTCTATGTGGAGAGCCAGGGGCCGTGGAATGGCGCATGTTCGCTGAAGCATGTCAAAGCCGGCGGATTCATGGGGCACCCGGTCAGTTTCAATTGGTACCCCTTTGCCTCCGAACTGGGGCCAGCTCCCGTGAAACCAAATACGCCCTCGCGCATGGAGATTGAACGAACCCGCGTGAAAGAACTCGTTCCCTACGCCGTGGTGTTTCCTTACAAGAAAATGGGGCGTTCGATTTCAGCCTTTGAGGTGAATCGCTCGGGCGGTAAGTTTGGACCTTTTGACAACCAGATTTTTCTAGGAGATTTCACCTTGGGCTTTGTGATGCGGGCGACCACGGAGCAGGTGAATGGCGTTTGGCAGGGGGCGTGCTATCCATTCCGTGAGGGATTGGGCACGGGCATTCTGGCAGTGCATTTCACACCTGAAGGCAGGCTCATAACGGGAGGAACCAACCGTGGCTGGCCGGTGCGCGGGATGAAGGACAATCTCTTGCAACGGCTTGATTGGACCGGGCGCGTGCCATTCGAGATCCTTGATGTGAGCGCGCGGCCAGATGGTTTCGTTTTGCGCTTCACGAAAGCCGCGGACAAAGCGATTGCCGGTCAAGCCGGAAATTACCTGATCGAGACTTACACCCACATATATCAAGCAGGATACGGCAGCCCGGAGGTGGACCATACCAAGCCTACGGTCAAATCCGCCGAAGTAGCGGGTGATGGCATGAGCGTCAGATTACGCATCGATGGGCTTGTCCAAGGCCACATCCATGATTTCCGCGTGGGTAAGGTCAAATCTGCTGATGGCGAACCACTGTTGCACGACCGTGCTTACTACACTTTGAACGAGATCCCAAAACCTTGAGCATAGAAGCCCCTTTCGAATGAAAATTACCCGCATCCTAGCCTACCGTGTTGAACTGCCATTGCATGAGCAGACTTACAAATGGAGCGGCGGCAAATCCGTCAACGTGTTCGACAGCACTATCGTAGCGGTAGAGACCAATGTCGGGCTCGTAGGCTATGGTGAAGTCTGTCCGCTGGGGCCATTCTATCTGCCTGCTTATGCGGATGGTGTCCGTGCCGGTCTGCGTGAGTTGGGGCCGCATCTTTTAGGTGATGACCCTCGTCAGCTCGTGAAACTGAACCGGAAAATGGATGCCGCCCTAAAAGGGCATCCTTACGTGAAAAGCGGCATCGATATCGCGTGCTGGGATATCTTGGGACAGGCGACTGGATTGCCTGTGTGTGAGTTGCTCGGTGGGCGTTATGGCGAGGATGTCCGTCTTTACCGCGCCATCTCGCAGGAATCACCGGAGCAGATGGCGGCCAAAGTTGCGGGTTATCGCGCAGAGGGTTACCGGCGTTTTCAACTCAAGGTCGGTGGCGATCCCGATGTGGACATCGAGCGCATCCGCGCTGTTGCGGCGAAGCTTCAACCGGGCGACCGATTGGTGGCGGACGCCAATACAGGATGGGTGCAGCATGAGGCGGTTCGTGTCGCCAAAGCCGTGCGTGATATCGATGTTTACATCGAGCAGCCGTGCCTGACATACGAAGAGTGTCTGGCTGTTCGTCGGCAGATACCGCATCCCTTTGTGCTGGATGAAAATATTGACGACCTCGGGATGTTACTGCGCGCCAAGGCCGACTTGGCGATGGATGTGGTGAATCTTAAGATCAGCAAGCTCGGCGGGCTCACCAAGATCAAACAAGCCCGCGACCTTTGCGTAAGCATGGGGATCGCCATGACTTTGGAGGATTCGTGGGGTGGTGATATCGCCACTGCCGCCATAGCACATCTTGCGCAGAGCACCCCCACGGAATTCCTTTTAACCACGAAGGACTTCAATAGCTACGTCACCGTTAGCACTGCCGCCGGAGCACCGCAGCGCAAAGATGGCCGGATGTCAGCCAGCCGCCAAGCCGGTCTGGGTGTTTGGCCGAAGATGGATTTGCTTGGCAGCCCGGTCATCGAAGTTGGTTAAAGAAACTGCAAAATTGCTTTGCGCACCTGACGAGGCCATCTGTCAGCCAAGCCTTTTTTTCCAGAC
>CAZRGY010000250.1:0-6600 GCA_964599715.1 uncultured Verrucomicrobiota bacterium
GAAGCAGCTGGCGTATGCCGCGGAGATGACCACGCGTTTCCTCAATGTGGTGCGGCCGGGCGCCGAGGTGTTCGCGACGGCGAAAATCGTGGAGAACAAGCGCGGGCGGTTGTTCATGGCGGAAGCGGAGTTGCGCTTGAAGGACGGCACCATCCTCGCGACCGGTTCCGGAAAATACCTGCCGATCAAAGGCGACGCACTGGAAGAGATGAAGGCGGACTTGGAGTCGGACCCGGGTGACGTGGCGCTGTAAGGCTACTTCGGCGCGACAACGATTTCTTCCGGCGGTTCGAGGTGCAGCTTGCGCTGACGGACCCAACGCACGAGCAATCCATCCAGCGGACTGAAGACCCAGGCCAGTACAAACAGCACGCTCGCCATCACCACCATCGCGCCGGCCATGGAGCAGTTCAGCCAAGTGGCCAGATGGATTCCGAGTACGGAACTTAGCGCTGCCATGAGCACCGTTATTAGGTGGATGACGGGCAAGCGCGTCGAAAGCAGAAATGCTGTGGCCCCCGGAAGAATCAGCATGGCGATCACAAGAATCGCCCCGACTGATTCGAACGCACTCACCACCGTGATGGACAGCCAGCACATCAGGGCATAGTGCACAAAGGTGGCATTGATACCGAGCGAAGTCGCCAGACCTGCATCAAAGGAGCTCACGAGCAGTTGCTTGTAGAACAGCACCACAAAAGCAAGCGTGATGACCGCGACTATCCCCATGCGAAATACCGGCACGGGGAGCGAAAAGGCATCCGTCAGTTGAACCGGTTCACCGAACGGCACAAACGCGATCTCGCCATAGAGCACGCACTCTTGATCCAAATCCACTTGCGAAGCATAGAGGCTGATGAGGATCACGCCGATCGCGAACAAGGTCGTGAATGCGATGCCGATGGCCGCATCCTGTTTCACCCGGCTCTTCTTATGGATGACCTCGATCAAGATCGTGGTGATGATCCCCGCGATCAAGGCACCGGTGAACATCGGCAGCGTTCCGCGGCTATTGGAAAGCAGGAACGCGATGGCGATACCGGGCAGAACACTATGGCTGATGGCATCGCCCACCAAGGCCATGCGCCGCATCATCAGATAATTGCCCACCAAACCACACGCCGTCGCCACGAAGAACCCCATCAACACGATGAGGATGTTCGCACTAAAGCCTTCCGTCCACGGCGCGATGACGTGCTGCTGCCAGTCAAATGGTGGAATGAGTTCGCTCATGGTCGTTTGCCGTAACCCACGGCATCCGTGATCCGTTCCGAAGGGGCGCTCCCGCGCAACATGTCCGTCTCACCCGGGATCAGTTTGCCGTGCGGGTCATGCGTGGCGTAGTTCAGCCGCTTCTCGAGCTGGCGCACCACATCCTCACCCAGCACGTGCTCGATCTTCTCTGCATCCTCATGCACGTGGTCCGCGGCGACCTGCGCGGCATTGGTCAGATAGAGTTCCCACAGGCGGTGATTGCGCACGATGGCACAAGCACGCTGCCAGCCATCCGGCGTGAGGAAAACCGTTTGATCATCGTCCTGCAAAGTAGCCAAATCGTGACGGCGCAGTTCGCGCAACTGCCCCAAGATATCTTCCAGCGTTTCGCGCCGTTTTTCCGCCAACTCTTTCGCCGTGACACCTTCAGGTTTGAAATCGCGCGCCTCCAGCACATGGTAGATAGACTTCAACGTGTTCTCACGCTGCACACGCAAGCTGCGCGAACGACGACGCCACCAACGCACCAGCACGCCATGTTGCGGAGCGAAGAGGAATGCCGCACTGAACACCGCACTCCCGCCCAACACCATGAAAGGACCGGTGGGCAGACTCGGTCCGAGAAAGGACAGGAACGCACCCGCTGCACCGGAAGCCATCCCAAATATCGCCGCCAGGATCAGCATGCGATGCAACCGGTCCGTCAACAGATACGCAGCCGCCGCAGGCGTGATGAGCATGGCCGACACAAGCACCACCCCGACCGCCTGCAACGCGATCACCACGGCAAAAGCCAGCATCAGCATCAGCGCGTAGTGCATCACTTGCACCGGCACCCCGGTCACCCGGGCAAAACCGGCATCGAAGCTGGTCACCAAGAACTGCTTGTAGAACAAGCCGATGACCAGCAGCGTCACGACCGTGATGATGGCCATGAGCTTCACATCATTTGCACCCAAGGCGGCGGCCTGTCCGAAGAGAAACTTGTCCACCCCGCTTTTATTGCCGGTCGGCAGACGTTGGATCATCGTGACCATGCAGATGCCCACAGAGAAAAAAGCCGCCAGCACCAATCCTAAGGCCGCATCCTCTTTCAGTTTGGTGGTGTGCTTGATGGCGCCCACTACCGCCGTCCCCAGCAAGCCGGCCACGGTCGCTCCCACAAAGATCGCCACCGGATCTTTCGAGGTGTTCCACAAAAAGCCCAACGCCACGCCCGGCAAGACCGCGTGTGAAAGCGCGTCGCCGACCAGCGCCAGCTTACGCACCACGATGAAGCTGCCCATCACCCCGCAGCAAATCCCCAAAAGTAACGAGCCCAACAACGCATAACGCACGGCCGGATCCCGAAAAGTGAAGAACCGCTTCGCCTGTTCCAGCACTGTGGTATCGGACAAATCTCCGATCTTCGCCGCATGTCCATCCAAACCAAACCACAGCAACCCCAGCGCTATGAGCACATAGCGTAGATGGTGGATGGTAGTTGGTGGATGGTGGCGTGACATCGCGAATCACTTCCCTCTAAGTCTTCGCCCTCACGGCTTCCGCCACTTCGGACAGGATGGTCAATCGCCCGCCGTAGGTTTTCTGTAACAGCTCGTAGGTGAACACTTCTTCAGTGGGGCCAAAGGCGACCACGCGCATGTTCAGCAGGAGCAGCATGTCGAAGTAATTGCGCGCCGTAGGCAAATCATGATGCACCACCAGCAGCGTCTTGCCTTTCGCCTTCAACTCATGCAACAGCTCGATGATGGCAGCCTCCGTGGCAGCATCCACCCCCGCGAACGGTTCATCCATGAAATAGAGATCGGCCTCCTGCGCAAGCGCACGCGCGAGAAAGACACGCTGCTGCTGGCCGCCGCTGAGATTGGCGATCTGCCGGTTCGCATAGGGCAGCATCTTCACCTTGTCCAGACACTCCTTCGCGATGTCGCGGTCTTGCTTGGTGGGACGCTGAAATACGCCAAGATGTCCGTAGCGGCCCATCAGCACGAGGTCCATCACGTTCACCGGGAAATCCCAATCCACCGATTCGCGCTGGGGCACATAGCCCACGCGCCGGAAATTCTCTTTGAGCGGCGTGCCAAACACCTTCACCCAGCCGCTGCTGGTCGGCAGCAAACCCATCGCCGCCTTGATGAGTGTGGATTTACCCGCGCCGTTGGGCCCGACGATGCCTACCAGATTGCCCTTGGGCACCGTGACATCCACCCCCCATAGCACCGGCTTCTTTTGATAAGCCACCGTGAGGTCGTGGATCTCCAGGGGAGCAGCTTCACCGTTGGTGGTGGTTAAAATGTTCGCACTCATCTTTAGAACCGCCACGTGATGCCCATGAAAGGGTTCACGTCGGGTGCAGACCGTGTCAGGCCAAAATTCACACCCGCATCCAATTGGATATCCTCTGTCAGCCCATAGGTCAAACCACCGTTCAGCGTGGCCATCCACGGCGTGGGCGATTCCGTGCTGCTGGCACTGAAGAATTCCACATACCCGGCGAGATCTCCCACGATGCCATGACCGAACGTGATGGTCTGGATGACATCCAAGTGATGACCACGCCCGCCGGTATCGCGCAGGATGTCAAATTCGAGCATCGCGCCCATGCTCCAGCCGCCGGGCAATTCCATGCCGAAAGGCAGGATCAATCCACCCTCCACGGAATTATTGCCCAAACCGGTCGCGGCGGTGGGGAACTTCACGAATGGCATCACGGCAAACGCCGTTTTACCGCCATCATTGCCCCAGAGATTGTACTTCATCCGCACAGTCAGATCACCGAAACCCTGGGAGCGCGTGACGGTACCAGCCGTGTAATCATGCGAGCGAGTGCGGTTATAGACCGGGACGACGAAATGGATGTCCAGATCGGGCAGCAAGCCTGCCTTCGCATTGATGGTCGCGAAGCTGTGAGCCTCATCCTTCGTATCCGTGCGGCCGGAGTTATGCCGGTCATAGCTGTAGTTCCACAGGTCGGTCTCGAACTGAAAGCGGCCGGCATCCACAGTATGAGGACTCTCCGTCAGGTCCGGCCGGTCAGTGGACATCTCCCGCAGCAGATTGCGCGGGGTGGGATTGAAAAGATGATACTGCGACTTATCCGCCGGAACCGGCTCAGCCGCGGAAACAGTGATGGCCGTCAGGCAGGCGAGACCGAGAGACACGTATTGCGTTTTCATTATGTTCAGGAACCAAGAGAGATATCGATTGCCGCTTACTTCAACGCCTCCACGATGGTCGTGAGGTTGTGTTTGATCATGCCCTCGTAGGTGCCGAGGTCATAGCCGTGCTCCATCTGGCCGGGCGTGCCCATGGCGTCGGAGAACAACTCGCCGCCGATGCGGGCACCCGAATCCTTGCTGATGCGCTGGATGGCGGCAGGTGAAACGCTCGACTCCACGAAGATGGCCTTCACCTGGTTCTGCTTGATGAAATCCACGAGTTTGACCATGTCCTGCAACCCGGCTTCGGAAACGGTGGAGATGCCTTGCAGGCCCACCACTTTAAAACCATAAGCCCGTCCAAAGTAATTGTAGGCGTCATGGCTCGTGATGAGGATGCGCTTCCCGGTCGGCAGTTCATTCGCCTTCTTCACCGCCCACTGATGCAGGTCTTGCAACCGCTTGCCCAGCTCGGCACCGCGCTTCTCGTAATCGCTCTTGCCGGCGGGATCGGCGGCGATGAGCCCTTTGGTCACTGCGGCGGCACACTGTTCCCAAAGTGGCACCTCAAACCATACATGCGGATCATGGTGCCCCTCGAACTCGGCCGGTTGCAGCAGCTGATTCTTGGGTAACCCCTCAGTGACGGCATAGATGTGCTTGCGTGACCGGCTCATCTTGTCAAAGAGAGTCTGCATCTTCCCTTCCAGCATCAGGCCGTTGTAGAAGATGACATCCGCCCGCTGCAGTTTCGCCACATCTGCGGCCGTGGCCTTGTAGAGATGCGGATCGACTCCGGGCCCCATCAACTCCTGGACTTCCACGCGGTCACCGCCCACCTGCTTCACCAGATCCGCCACCATGGTCACGGTGGTGACTACACGGAGCTTCTTGTCCGCCGCCTGCATCTCGGTGCCGCCCAGCAGCAAGGTCACCCCCGCCAGGCCAATCAACCACGTTCTCAATGTCATTTTCATAGTCTGTTCTCCGGTGTTTTCCCTGCCAATCCAGGGGGTAGCACCCAAATGTTAGGCATACCTATATTTGCCTATTTGATTAGTGTCAACTATTAAAGTTAGGAAAGACTAATTATCTGGATAACCCGCTATTCGGTTTTCGACATTCCTCAGGAGAAAGATTAATTTGGAATCCATGCGACCGTTGGACATACAGCAGATCGGGGATGAACTGGCCATCAAGTGGGATGACCAGAGCGAGAGCTTCATCAAGCTGGAGAAGCTCCGCCGCCTGTGCCCCTGTGCCGGGTGCAATGGGGAGAAGGACATCTTTGGGAATGTTTACAAGAACCCCACCAAGCCCTACACGCCCAAATCCTTCCAACTGATGCGGTTGGCGTATGTCGGTGGTTACGCCCTGCAACCGCATTGGGCCGATGGCCACGGCTCCGGCCTCTTCGCCTACGATTATCTGAAGCGCGCCGCCGAATCCACTGACACGGATGTCGATGACGCCAAGGCCAATCCCGCTGGCGGCAACCAATAACTCAGTTTTGAGCGAAGCCTCCCCCCAGCCAAAACGCGACTGGTCGGATCTCTTCCCCGACCAGGATTATCGTTTCTACATGGGGCTCAAGCAGGGTGACCCGGCCAAGTTCTTCGCCCCGACGGAAGAATATGACGTGGCCGTAGCCGAACGGCGGCAATGGCTGGCCGATGGTTCTGAACGCTACGCCGCCGTATTCAAAGATGGCATCCCACTACTGGCCGAGGCCCGTGCTCTGGCGGAGCAATGGAAGACGATGCCCGAATTTCTTCCACCGTCATCGGACAACCCCTCATCGGGCTGGGATGACCTGCTCACCCTGGGCCGGAATTGGGAAACGGATTTTCTGTTACTTAAAGTTGAAGGACAGGAGACCCCACGATTGGTGGGTGGCTGCGTGTGCTTTCCCTCTTCCTGGGATCTGGAAGAGAAGATGGGCAAGCGGGTCGATTTCATCCATGAGGCGGTACCGGGATTGAACAGCTCCGTGGGCCGCTCCATCAGCACGTTTCTCAACAAGTTGCGGCCGGATATCGCCTGGCTGCGGGCGAATTGGGGATTGGCCGCCACGGGCGAACGCAACATGCATCCAGATCGTGGTCTGTCCCGCTTGAAAAGCCCGCTCACCCTGGATGAAGTCTGGCTACGTATCGAGGACCAAGCACTGGTGGCGTTGCCTGAAAACAACGGTGTGCTCTTCGGCATCCGGCTCACCACGCAT
>CAZRGY010000251.1:0-6577 GCA_964599715.1 uncultured Verrucomicrobiota bacterium
AGGGACGGGGACGATGAAGGGAAGTTGGAGCGGGTGAAGGGAATCGAACCCTCGTTTCCGTAGCGGCACAAGGCGGTGTTGATTGTCAATGGCTTACACAAGGGTAAGAGACTGACAACGCATGTTATGTTGTTACTTTTGTTGTGACTAAACCAAGCACTCCTGAGTCGGGTATTGGATGTCGGCCAAACTTGGTTCCATGGAAATAGACAAATCTCTTTTCAATGCGAGATAAAGAAACGTCAGGAAGCGAGAACTGTTGTGGTCGAAGCGGGTGGCGATGCGGAGGCAATGTTTGAGTCAACCGATGCAGCGTTCAATCCGGTGGCGATCTTATAACCCTTGTCTGTCAGGACGGCGTACGCCGTCTACCACACCAAGAGGGCTGATATCTGCCGGTATTCGGCTTTTCTCCACCAGTGAGGAGTAAAGTCAATGGGCAGCCCAGCGCGTCGCACTATGGATGTCGATCCGCCATGGGATTGCCTCAGAGACAGGCCTCGCGCAACAATTTTCCCACCGCCGTCTGCGTGGGCTTTGAAGAGGAGCAAATCAATCTTCACGTATTAAATCTTTGAAGCTGACCAAAGTTTTTCCCCCAGCCCCCTTTCTGGCCTAGGCCCGAAAAAGCGATGTCACATCATCTTAAATTGACACCAACAAAAACCGGCTGCCTTTCACCAAAGAATACATAGCCGCCATTTATTTTTGCGTCACGCTAACACCGTGATCATCCGATGCGATGCCGGTAAAAAAACAAAGGATATATATGTCACCAAACGCCAAAACAACTGGACATAAGTATGGAGCAAACCGTAAAGAGACCGCGCGTAAAGCGCGCATGCGCGATCCTAATTTTTCCCAATCCCGTGACATCCGTGAGGACCGTGGCGAACGGCAGATAAAAATGTCAGGCCGTACGCGAATCCAGCATTGAGTCCAGACTCGGGCTGCAGGCGCAGCCGGCCATGGTCAGAGTTCGCTGCTTTTCCCGGCAGGCTGTCCCGAGATTGCTATCACCATGCGTGCCATGCTTTTTCTTGGAGCCGGTCAGCCATTGCAACCGGCTGACATCCCGATTCCAAAAGCGGATGCCGGTCAAGTGCTGGTAAAGATAAATGCCTGTGCTGTCTGTCGCACCGATTTGCATATCATTGATGGTGACCTGCCGGACCCCAAGGTGCCTTTGGTACCGGGTCATGAAATTGTTGGTCGGGTCGTCCAGATGGGAACTGGTGTCGGACAGTTCAAGGAAGGCGACCGGGTCGGCATCCCTTGGCTGGGCTGGACTTGTGGTCACTGTGAATTTTGTTCCAGCGGCCGCGAAAATCTTTGCAAAAAGGCTCTGTTTACCGGCTATACGCTTGATGGAGGCTATGCCGAATATACCGTGGCCGATGCACGCTATTGTTTCAGGATACCTGATGCTTACTCGGATGCAGAGGCTGCTCCGCTACTCTGCGCCGGAATGATCGGTTATCGTTCACTGGTCAAAGCTGGCAGTGGCAAGTGTCTGGGTATCTATGGCTTTGGCGCAGCAGCCCATATCGTGGCTCAAGTCGCCATCCATCAAGGCCGCAAAGTTTTTGCCTTTACCCGGCCGGGAGACGCCGGTGCACAAGAGTTTGCCCGCTCGCTTGGTGCAGTCTGGAGCGGTGATTCCACGCAGTCACCACCGGAAGCGCTGGATGCGGCCCTCATCTTTGCGCCGGTTGGAGGGCTGGTGCCGGCGGCACTAAAAGCAGTAGACCGCGGCGGAGTGGTAGTTTGTGGCGGCATCCACATGAGTGACATCCCGGCCTTTCCCTATCAGTTGCTCTGGCAAGAGCATTCCTTGTGTTCCGTGGCAAATCTGACCCGGCGCGACGGCACCGACTTTCTCCAGCTGGCCCCTCAAGTGCCGGTGCGTGTCGCGATACAGACTTACCCGCTCTCGGAGGCCAACCTGGCACTGAAAGACTTGCGTGAGGGCAAGCTGGAAGGCGCGGCGGTTTTGCTGATGAATTAAACCAGTGCTCGTTACGCTGCTGCCGCGTTCGCCTCATCGCCCCGCCAAAGCTCCAGCGTTGACTGATGGATGGCCCGCCAAGTCCTTGGTGCCTGCATCCACTTTGATGCCGGGAATGACACCCCTTTTGCGTCAGGATTTGGACGAAAGGGATTCCCGTCCTTGTCTGCTGGCGGATTGTCTCATCATAAAGATCACGCCGCTGACATGTTCAGCCAGTCCAGGTGAAGTGATGATTGACTCCCGGTATACCCGCCGCGCCTCCGCTGTCTGCGGGATTCCCCATTTCGCAAACCGTTTGTTGCAGGTGGGACTTCTTTCATCCATGGCCAGCAAGCCCTTGTCGTTGGCGACCAATGCCCGTGGGGAAATACATGCCAGCTATTGGTCGAAGCGTTGGAAAACAGGACAAGTTGTGCATTCCTCGCCCTTCCTCCAGGCCCTGTCCGACCATCCGCTTCGACCAATAAAACCGCTTAGCTGACCTTCACGTCGATGGCTTTGGGCTTGGCTTTTTCGTTCTTCGGCAGGTGCACTTTCAGCACCCCGTCCTTGAATTCCGCCGCCACTTTCGTGCCGTCAGCCCCGTCTGGCAGAGTGAAACTCCGCACAAAATTTCCGTATGAGCGTTCGATGCGGTGATATTTCTTAGCTTTTTCCTCTTTCTCGAATTTTCGTTCGCCAGAGATAACCAGCACGCCCTCCTGCACCGTAACCTTGACATCTTCTTTCTTCACTTCGGGCAGGTCGGCTTTCACGAGCCACTCCTTGTCATCCTCAGCGATGTCCACTGAAGGCGCCCATTCGGCGACCGTCATCGCCTCTTTGTCGCCATTGCCGGATCGGGGTGCTGGCATGCCGAAGACCTTGGTCAGACGGCTTTGCAGTTCTTCCATTTCTTTGAGGGGATCCCAACGTGTTAACAGGTTCATAGCATGATTCTTTCTGAGCGGTTTTGGGTTTTGGATGATGCCGGCCAAACGCCCCTTTGGCTGGCACTGCGGATTAAGCAAGACAGTTGGACTGCACTACGCTCAATCCTAAATCAAATTCACGACACATTCCGCCTGAAAGCGCACTGATCTACATTTGTCTCAACCTGGTCGTGACCGGTCACATTTTCTTCAGATCAGCATAATCCCGGCAGCATCCTCAATCCGCTGGCGGTAATGTTCGGCATCTCCGTAATCCATAAAATACTGGTAGCAGCTATGCCTCGTTTTTCAGGCTCATTGCATGTTTTATGGGACACCAATACTGCTCGGTCCTGGCGGCGAATCTCCTGCACATATGCCAGCAGCCCGTTCACATATTCGCAATATAAGCAATTGAACCTTTCCATCTGGTTGAGGTAGCGGAGCCGGTTCCGGTCCATCACGATGTAATCCTTGCGGCTCACCTTCGGGATGCCATAGATGGGGAAACAGATGAACTGGTAGATGTTCGCCACCAGATGCAAGAGCACTACCGGGAAAAATACAAAACCAGATGACGGGTGCCGAGAGAATGCTGAAGAGTCTCGCCTCGCGCAGGTAACTCGCCAAAGATTTTGCGACCTTATCATGACGCGCAGCCACCGCCGCTGCGAATCGGACTTTTGTCCCCAGGATTTCGTAACCCAGTTTTTGCTCCCGTGCGCGCATCTCGGCCAGCAGTTCGTGCTCCAGCTGTTTGATTCTGCTGAGCAGCATGTTTAGTTTGTCATCCATATCGTTGATCCTGTGTCGGAAGTGACGGGCTTTTCCTCCTCCGCCCGGCGCTCATCCCCTGATCCCGACTCAGACTTGGATGATCTATCGCAAAGTATCCTGCTGATTGCTCAGTTTTCCGGTTACAACGCAGACCGGAAAGCGGCCGGGCCGGGACTGCTTTGATCGTTACGTGAGACCCGCAGATAATCTGCCTCGGCTCGCAGCCAGATATCGAGATCACGCCCGCTCGGCCGGCCAACCTGCTCGAAAAGCTCGCGGGCGCGCCGTTCGATTTCCGCCTGTGATGAGACGCTGTAGAGCGGTATCATTCTGGCCATAGCTTATCCTTTCCCGGCGGTTTACTCGTTGATCCCCCAGTTACGATAGGTTTGAACGGAGGACATTCCATTCACAATCGCATTAAGCGCCAGCTCTCCCGGTCCCATGGTGTTTTTCTGTTTCAGAATCCGGGATACGGTACCGAGCAACTCGGCGGCTACGAATGGTTTTGGCAGGAGCGCCGTAATGGCCGGTCGCGTATGGATTGGTATTTGTGACAGATCTAAGAAGCTGGACGTCATTAAGATGGGCAAACTTAATCCGGCCCTGCGGACCTGAGCCACCAGCTCCAAACCGGTGAGGTGCGGCATGTTTTGATCGGTGATGAGCAGCTGATGGCGCCCGCCCTGCAGGGATGCCAGCGCCTCCCGTCCGTCGGCCACCGAGTCCACCTGATACCCCTGGCGCTCCAGCACCTCCTGGCTCAGCCCCCTGATGCAATCATCGTCGTCGACGTACAGGATACGTGCCCGGGACGGAGCCTTGGTCTGTCTGAGGAGCCAAGTGTCGCCGGAAGTGTTCCGGGTTGTGATGGGGGCCGGACTTGTCGATTCGATCAGCAGTGTGTTCATGAGCGTCAGTTTCTTTCTCCCGTCACCTGCAGGGATGTCTGTTGATGCAAAATCTTGTCGAGGACGGGTGTCATCATGTCGGCACGCTGCTGCATGCGCTGGAACAACACCTCATGGCCAAGCTGTATGCCCGTGGCAAAGTAGGCCAATCCGGCCTTCAAGGCCGCAGATCGTATGACTTCCAGAAAGTCCGGACCGTTGCCGTGCGGGAGTTTCTGCGAACCCTGGAGCGAGACGACGGCAACCTCTTTTCCTGACAATTGACGGATCACGTCTTCGCACCAACGCATGACGGATGGCGACACCACCGGTTCTCCGCCCGTCACGATGATAAGCATGTCCGCATTCATCACATCCTGCGTGGCGAACTTCTGCATGCCAGGGTCCTCCAATATATTCAAAGACCAGGGGACTGCCTGAATCTCGGTCTCTGCGTCCCGGTTCAAGGCCAGTTTTCCCAACATCTGCATGGCGCTCTTTCCCGCGAAGACGTCGTCATACGCGATGACCGCTAGCAGGGGCTGGCCTGGTTCACAATCCGATGCCGCCGGCCCTGTTTCTATGGGGGAAAGTCCGTTGTGCATGGAGACGAAAATAGCACAATGAAGGGATCGGATAATTGGGGCACGTTAAGCAGCTTCGTTAAAGATTTTCCCTACGGCAAATAGGGATGTCTGGATGAGGACATCACGACACAAGCGGACGAATTTTTTGCAAAAGGCGGTTGGTGTGGCAGCAGATTCCCGGATTCGCACCAAAAGACTAGGTCTGGGCCCCTTGGGTCTCGACCCAGCGAACCGCGTAGTGGATGAGGCTCGCGGCGTCTTTTATCTTCAATTTCTCTTTGATACGGCCGCGATGCACATCAACGGTCTTTGAACTGAGGTTCAGTTCGCCGGCGACCTCCTTGGTGCTCTTGCCGCAGCCGAGCAGGCGGAAAACTTCAAACTCGCGGTCCGAGAGCGTCTCGATCGGAGAGGATGAACCGCGCGGGCGCTGGCCGGTCACGGCTTGCAACAGCCGGGCGGACATCTGCGGGCTGACGTAAGCCTGGCCGGTCATGACCAGCCGGATGACCTCCAGCACCTTCGCTGAACCGGCATCCTTCATCAGGTAGCCGCGCGCGCCTGCCCGCAAAGCCCGCTCCGCATAGAGCATCTCGTCGTGCATGGAGAGCACGAGAATGGCCAGTTCCGGCCGCAACGCATGGACATCCTTGACAAACTCAATGCCGCTGCGGCCAGGCATGGTCATATCCGTCACCATCAGGTCAGGTTGGCTCTTGGCCAGATGGCTTATCGCTTCGGCCGGATTATTGGCTTCACAGCACACCTGCAGGTCCGTCTGCCGGTTGATGATGGCGGCCAGCCCCTCCCGGGTCATGGGGTGGTCGTCCACCAGCATAATCTGGTGCTTGGCAGGAAGCTTTGTTGCACACTTGCCCGGTCCGGGGACTGCCGCCGCGGTTTGAGACCGGTTAGTAGTGCGTTTTTTTGTGCTCATACTTCTGTCAGCGGCAGTTTGCAGGTGACCTGGACACCTTGCCCCGGCGTGGATTGAATCTCCAAGGTCGCGCCGATAACGTGCGCCCGGTGGCGCATGATATCCAGCCCCATGCCCTGCTTCGATTTCTTGCGAGCCGGCAGCCCACGTCCATCATCCGTAATCTGCAACTGCAACTGCCCGTGCTGATGCGTCAGGCTGATCTGGAGTCGCCGCGGCTTCGCGTACTTGAGCGCGTTGTTCACGGCTTCCTGGGCAATACGGAAGAGATGCCCTTCAATCTGGGAATTGTCCAGCGCAACCTGTGTCCGGCAGATCATCTGACATTCGATCTTGCCCGGCACGGCGGTGTTATGGGCGAGCTCCTTCAGGGCGCCAATCAGTCCGCCCGCCTTCACATTCACCGGGGCCAGCCCCTGGGCCAGCGACCGGGTGAGCGTAACACATTCCCGCAACCGCTGGCT